>JAITQV010000364.1 GCA_031288765.1 Planctomycetaceae bacterium | reverse complement strand
TACTTCGGATACTTCACCAGACGTGAAATTTCGACTCGTCTGGTTTTTTTCATTTTATCGCTTGTTACGACACCGATTACAACTCGTTTGGGCATTTCGAACAACCTTTATATTTGTAGTTATTTTGTTTATTTAAGTTTCCGGTTTTTGGAACGCAACGATTTGAGAGTCAGGATTCTTGCAATCAATCGTTTATTTTTTTCGAGTTCACTGGGGGAATCGAGCCGTTCCATACGTGCTTGGAGACGAAGACGAAACAACGTCTCTTTCGCTTCTTTGAGTAATATTTCGAGTTGGTCGGAACTCATATCCCGCAATTCGGATATTTTAGTTACTTTCATTTACATAACCTTTCGTTTTACGAATCTGCATTTAACCGGCATTTTATGGGCTAAACGATTGAAACACATTTTTGCCGTTTCTTCCGGCACGCCGGAGATTTCGTACATAATTGTTCCCGGTTTGACGACTGCCGCCCAATATTCCGGTTCCCCTTTTCCTTTTCCCATTCGGGTTTCGAGCGGAATAGAGGTAATTGATTTGTGCGGAAACATTCGGATATACAAACGACCTTCCGTCCGCAGGTATTGCTGAGCCGCAATACGTCCCGCCTCAATAGTTGCCGCACTAATCCAGCCGCCTTGAGTGGTTTGTAAACCGTAATCTCCGAAAACAACATCGTTTCCGCGGGTCGCTTCACCTTTTATACGACCTCTTTGGATTTTTCGATGTTTGACTCGTTTGGGCATTCGCGCCATTGTTATCTACCTCGTTATATTCACCTTGATTGATCCAAACTTGAATACCAATATGACCTTGTGCGATTTTGGCTTCGTGAAAACCATAATCAATTTTAGCCCGCAGTGTTGAAAGCGGAATCGAACCGGCAATTTGCTTTTCACAACGCGCCATTTCTGCTCCGCCCAATCGACCCGAAAGCTGAATTTTAATCCCCTTGGCACCGGATTCCATTGCCAATTCTATTGCCCGTTTCATTGTCCGGCGAAAACCAACCCGTTTGACAAGTTGTTCGCCGATATCTTCGGCAACTAATTGAGCAATAATCTCAGGACGAACAATTTCTTCAATAATCAAATTGATTCGCCGTCCGGTAATTTTCTGGAGATCTTTTTGAAGTTCTTCGACTTTTTCACCGCGACGTCCGATCATGACACCGGGTTTTGCCGAATGAAGTATCACCCGGACTTCATCACGCGTCCGTTCGATTTCAATCTTCGAAATCGCAGGATACATCGTTTTTTCCTGTCTGGAATCGCTTGGGTCTTTACGCTTCTTAATAAAATCCCGAATCTTCTTGTCTTCAACAAGAAGTTCCGCAAATTCTTTTTTGGAAGCGTACCAACGGCTCTTCCAATCTTCCATAATTCCGGTGCGAAAAGCAACCGGATTCACTTTCTGACCCATTGTAATTCTCTAATTCTACGGAGTTTCAGTTTCAAACGATTCTGACGTAAACGTGTTCTGTTTAATAAAATATGTTAATGTAATACTGATTTAATTGAGTTAAACCGGCTTGGATTAACCAACAACTACGGTAATATGCGATGACCGTTTCAAATAAACTGATGAAGCGCCCCGTGATTTCGGACGAAAACGCCGAGCCGCCGGTCCGCCGTCAATACGAATCTCCAAAACTTCAAGATTGGAAATATTCGTAGCACGGTGATGTTCTGCATTGGCAACCGCGCTTTTTATAACATTTTCAATCAATCTGGCTCCGCGACTCGGATAACAAGCCAAAATTTCAAGGGCGACATCGGTAAATTTACCGCGCACAAGATCGGCATACGGTCTGATTTTCCGCGCACTCATTGCTGTGTAGCGGAGTTTTGCTTGATATGTTTTATCTTTCGGCATGGTTTCACCTTAATTACTGTTTCGGGTTTTCCAAAATCGGCATGACGGAAACGGTATAATTCCTTCAAAGTATTACTTTGTATTACCTTATTTTTTACCGCCTTTTCCGCTGTGTCCCCGAAAAATTCTGGTCATTGAAAATTCTCCGAGTTTATGACCGACCATTTCCTCTGTTACAAAAACTTTGTTGAAAACTTTACCGTTGTGAACCAAAAATGTATGACCTACAAATTCGGGAACAATAGTGCAGGCACGCGCCCAAGTTTTAATAGGTTCTTTTTTTCCGGTCGCGTCCAGTTTTTCAACCTTTGCGTACAATTTAGGATTAACAAACGGTCCTTTTTTAATTGATCTGCTCATTTTCCAGTCTCGAAATTCTACAGGAAATTACAACAATGTCAGGGAGGGGGACAAAAATTTTTGATTTGTATAAATAAATCACGACAATTTCAAAATACCGTAACGCCGGCTTTTTCTCCGTCTGAGAATTGCCTTATTTGACGGTTTTCGTTTTTTCCGGGTTGACGTACCTTTGGTTGGTTTTCCTGTCGGCGTAACAGGATGGCGTCCGCCTTTTGTTCGTCCTTCACCGCCGCCGTGCGGGTGGTCAATGGGATTCATCGCTGTTCCCCGAACATGAGGACGGCGTCCCAGCCAACGGCTTCGCCCAGCCTTACCGATCATAATATTCATGTGATCGATATTGCCAACCACACCGATTACCGCCCGGCAATTAACAGGAACACGCCTGATTTCACCGCTCGGCATATTGATTTGCGCCCAACCGTTTTCAATATCACGAGCGACAAGCGTTGCTTTGGTTCCGGCAGAACGGCATAATACCGCACCTTTTTTCGGCTGCAATTCGATATTATGAATTTCGGCGCCAAGCGGAACTTCCGTAAGCGGAAGGCAATTACCCACAACCGGCGGCGCACCGGAACCGCTTATCAATGTATCACCTTCTTTAAGTCCTTCGGGAGCCAAAATATAACGCTTTTCGCCGTCAACATAATATAACAACGCAATACGTGCGGTACGGTTCGGATCATATTGAATGGAATTGACGGTTGCGGCAACGCCGTCTTTGTTGCGCCGGAAATCAATTAACCGGAACTGTTTTTTATGACCGCCGCCGCGATGACGAACAGTAATAATACCTTGATTATTACGTCCGTTTGTCCGGCGTTTGGGTCTCAAAAGACTTTTTTCCGCTTTGGAACCTTTCGTTAGTTCTTTGAAATCACTAACGCTCATATTCCGGCGACCGGCATTATTTGCTTTGTATTTTTTAACGCCCATATTGACGACTCTTTCGGTTTTTCCAATTTTGTGAAACCGAAAATAATCGGATTCACTAACAATTTATTAAAAATTACAGGAATTAAAAATAATTAATTTTGCTTTCGGGGTGAAGTTTAACGATTGCTTTTTTCCAAGTCCGCCGATGAACAATTCGGTGATATCGCGTTTTTGCCGGTTTTCCTTTCCGGTTCTGTGTTCTGACATCAACTACTTTGACTTCAAACAAGATCTCAACAGCATGTTTGATTTGATTTTTATTGGCAAAAGGATGAACTGCAAAATAATAGGTATTTTTACGTTCGGCGCGATCGTATCCTTTTTCCGTTACAATGGGACGCAGAATAATCTGATAGGGTTCGAGATTTAAGTTTGTTTTGGTTATATCTTTGTTTTTAGGCATAATAGCCTCCATTCGTTTTAATATTCAGTGGTATAGGGTTTGTTTTTATTCTTGTTTTGTAATTTCAATATTCCTGTTGGTTATTCGGTGATTTAACGGGAATTTTAGCGATAAACGCTTCAAAAGCCGCTTTGGTAAATAAGATTCGTTTGGGTTTAAGAACTTCGTAAGCATTGAGTTCCGAAACGGGAAGAATTCGCACACCATTGATATTTCGGAAACTTTTGTACAGATTGATATTATAGGATTCGATGGCGACCAGAACTGTTTCTTCAATTTTGAGTACATTAAGGACGGAAGCCATTTCTTTCGTTTTTGGTGTATCAATCGAAAGAGCATCAATCAACGTAATTTGAGAATCGTTTATTTTTGAGGCAACCGCCATTCTGGTTGCAACCTGAAGAGCTTTGCGCGGTAACCGGTAAGACCAATCGCGGGGTTGTTTTGCAAAGATATGACCGCCGCCGCGCCGAACACCGCTTCGCCGATGACCTGCACGGGCGTTACCGGTTCCTTTTTGCCGGTACATTTTCTTTTTATGTCCGGCAACTTCGGCGCGGGTTTTTGATTTAGCGGAACCTTGACGCAGATTGGATTGATACATAACGACCGCATCGTGCAGGAGTTGCAAACTAATGCGTGAAGCAATCGTATCAGGATCGACGGTTAATTTATCGATTTCCTTTCCCGATTTATCAAAAATTGGTAATTCGACGTTAGCCATAGTAATAATTGGTGTTCAACAGTTCGGGGTAATTTTTGTATTTTGTTTTGTTATTTCGGTGATTAAACCGCAATTTATTGGGCATTTTTTGGGGTTAATTTCCAGTGGTTATTTTTGGGAGCGGGAAGAACGTTAGTCGGATTGATTCGGACATAACCGCCTTTGGGACCCGGTACAGCGCCGCGAATGACCAACAAATTATTTTCTTTATCAATCAGAACCACTTTTTGGTTTCGGATTGTTACTTGGTCGGTTCCGTAATGTCCGGGCATTCGTTTTCCTTTTTGGGTTCGGCTGGGAAATGCGCTGCAACCGGAACTGCCGAGATGGCGATGACATTTTTTGACACCGTGCGAAGCCCGCTGACCGGAAAAATTATGCCTTTTCATAACTCCGGCATAACCGCAACCTTTGCTTATTGCGGTAACATCAACGGAATGAACTTGTTCAAACACATCAACCGTTAATTCCTGACCGACGGTAAAACCTTCTGTCGGTATGCGAAATTCACGGATAAATTTTTTCGGTTCGCAATTTGCTTTTGGTTCGGATTCGTGTCCTGTTGCGAGGCGCTGTTTTTTGCGTTTACTCTCAATGGCGGCGACATGACCGCGTTCACTTCTGGAAGCCCGATTACGTTTTTTATCTTTGAATCCGATTTGTACGGCTTCATAACCGTCGCGTTGGTGCGTGCGTAATTGCAGTATATTACACGGTCCGGCTTGAATCACCGTAACCGGAATTACTTCACCGGTTTCTGTGTACAATTGCGTACAACCGACTTTTTGTCCTAATAATCCGATTCCCATAGTATTTTACAGTATTTTACAGTATTTTTCGGGTTGTTATTCAAACGGCAATTATCTTAAAATATTAATGATGATAAATGATATTTGAAAGTTAAAATTACTTTCGGGCGACAAATTTCACGTTAATTATTTTTTTCCGGTTGCTTTGATTTTAATATCAACACCTGCCGGCAGAGTCAATTTGTTGAGGGCGTCAATTGTTTTGGCGGTTGCCTGAACAATGTCGATAACACGTTTATGGGTTCGGATTTCGAACTGTTGGCGGGCTTTTTTATCGACATGGGGACTGGACAAAACGGTGTACCGTTCAATCCGTGTTGGAAGCGGAATCGGACCGCGAACAACGGAACCGGTTCTTTTGGCTGTATCAACAATATCGGTAGCACTTTGATCGAGGATAGCATGATCAAACGCTTCCATCCGAATACGAATTATTTCTTGTCCGATTCCCGTCACGGTCATACTCCGCTGGTTTATTCTAATTCCAATTGCCAAACAACTTTAAACAATTCCCTGTTATTGAACAATTCAACAAATTGAATCCGAATCAGTCAGGGAAGTCAATAAATTTACCATTACATCGTTTTTCGTCAAGGGGAGAATAGGACACTTTGCAAAAAAATCTCCGGTCGAATCGGGAATGCAATTTTAGATTCTTCCGAACTATTGCAGACAACGATTTACAATTCCTCTTTGACTTTAATCAACATTTACGATGTGAAATGTTAAAGAAGGCAATAATATACACAAGGAGGTTGATTAGACAATCCCCCCAGCCGATTTTTTTGAAGAATTTTTCAGAGGCAGGTTTTTACGGTGAAGCGGAAAGCGGAAAAATAGCACGCCTATCAACATTCGACTCCCCATTCTTCACTATTAATTATTTTTTGCATTGTTTTGTTAAAGATGTTGCCGAAAGCGGTAATTCGGAAACGTCTTGCGGTGTTGCCGGTAATTTCAATCCGAATTTCCAACCGCTCTTCCGGTAAAACTTGCGGATATTTGTCCGCCCACTCAATAAATGTTATACCCGTTCCCTCAAAATAATCGTCAGGGCTAAGCCGCCGAAATTCCTCTTCATCAGCAAGGCGGTACACGTCAAAATGATAAATCGGTCGGTTGCCGTCGTATTCGTGAAGCAATACAAAAGTCGGACTGGATACAATTCCTTCGTCCACTCCCGAATACCGCGCCGCCGATTGAACAAGCCGCGTTTTGCCGGAACCCAGCGTTCCAACCAACGCCACCACCGAACCGTCAGGAAGCGTCTCCGCTAAAAGATGTCCCAAATTATCAGTTCCCGATAAACCGGAAACTTCAATCGTTAATTCGCTGATAGTTAATTTACTTATAGATTTTGATTCTGTTGATTCCACAAATTGCCTCAAATCACTTTTGCTAATCACTTTCGTTAAAATGTCCGGTTGTTTCCCATTTTGTGAGACACGTTGTGGGAAACATTGCCTTAGGAATACACCATTCTAATAAAATAAACCGCTTTGCATAATCAGGGGGCGGGAAAACAGAAGGGAGAATCTGAAAAAATTCGTAAATTCGTATTGGAGAATCTTCGGAATTTTTGTATATTGCGTTTGTTTGTTTTACGAGATACCGGAAATACGGCGGAACTTCCGGTGATATTTACCGGCGGTGTGTACTGAAAAGATATACAGAAAGGATGTACTGAAAAGGGCTTCGGGTACAACAATGAATCATTTTAAACGATTGGCGATAAACTGGGCGGTTCTTCTTGTTCTGACATTTCACAGTGCAACCCTTTGGGGCGATGACGCCTCCAACCGTTTTACGGCGGCAAAATCGTTGTTTGATCTTAGACAGTACGAGCAGGCTCGAACCGCGTTCGATGCTTTTATTGCCCAATATCCCAGCCATTCGCAAACAACCGAAGCAACTTATTATCTGGCGGAATCACTCTTATACCTCAAGCAATATGCGTTAGCCGAAAATTATTACCAACGCCTTATTACGCCGAGTTCGGGCAATCCGTCCGGTTTGGATAATCCGTTTGCAAGGGCAGCGTTGTTCCGTTTAGCCGATATGCCCTATTTGCAGGGGCAATTTAATATTGCGAAGCCGCGGTTGCTGGAGTTTATCGACAAGCTCCCTTACGATAACAACCTTCAATACGTGTTGTATTATCTTGGCGATATTGCCATGCGGAACAGCGCGGAGGAAGATGCGGCGGCGGAAGCGGAGTGGTATTTTGAGCAATGCGACCGCATGTTTCCTGACGGAGCCAAAAGTCTTGAGAACAAGGTAGGTTTGGCGTGGGCGAAAAACCAACTTGGGAAGACCGCCGAAGCGAACGCCATTTTCCAACAGTTAATGAACAGTTCCGATCCGGTTGTTGTGGAGACGGCGACGTATCAATGGGGAGTTGCGTTATTTGAGCGGGGCAGTTTTCAGGAAGCCGTTACCGCGCTCACCGAATTTCAGCGCCGTTGGGCAACCAGTCAGTATTATACGGATTCAATACGTGTTATGGCGCGGTGTAAGGGCGGGCTTGGCGATTACAATGGGGCGTTGCAGTTATTTTCACAGGTTTCGTCGTTGACTGCCGACGACAATTTGGTCAAAGTCCGATGTCTTTACGGGTTGAAGCAAATTCGGCAGGCGCAAGAACTGTTGACGGAGGTGGAGCGGGCGAATGATCCGGTTTATCGGGACGAGGTTGCTCTTTTGAAGTCGGTGTTTTTGTTTGACCAACGTAATTGGCAGCAAGCGATTGCCGTATTGGAATCTTTCCTTTTCCCTCAGTACAACACAGTTGCCGGACAAGTCCTGTTCAATTATCTGACTCAGCCGTCACAATCCGGCGTTCGGAAGTTGGACGACGAATCGTTTATGAAAGCCTGTTCTTTGTTGGCGCAGGCTTATGCTAAGAACGGCGATTCGGTTCGGGCGAACACTATTGTTCGGGAGATGCAAAATCAGGCGGCATTGATTGGACATTCCGAGCTTTACGGCATTGTTGCGGAGACAACCGGTTTATTGTCGGGAACATCGGGCAATTCGGCGGGTTCTGCCGGAAGACCGCAAGGTTCTTTTCCCAACGGCGGCGGTTCGTGGTCGGGGCGTCATCCGGCGGGCGGCGGGTTACAAGGGCAGGCTTCGGGCGGAAACACGGGACAATGGTCTCCAAACGGACAGGGGAGTTTGGGCGGAAACACAGGGCAGTGGTCTCCAAACGGACAAGGGACTCCGAATGGACAGTGGTCTCCAAACGGACAGTGGTCTCCAAACGGACAATGGTCTCCGAATGGGCAAGGGTCTCAAAACGGGCAAGCGGCATCGGATAACAACGGCGGTCGTTTTCCGGGACGCCGTCCGTCTTCGACAACACAAGGATCGGCAACACAAGGAACTGATTTGGAGCGTTTCTGGCAGGCATTACGTTTTTACGATCAGAAGAACTACACCGCTGCGGTACAACAGTTGGAGCAGATTCTTGAGGCACAGTACAACCGGTTGGCAACACCGAAACAGTATTATATTAACTACACGCTAACAGGGGCGGAAGGGACATTGAACGAGACAACCTTTGTCAAAGCCTGTTCGCTTTTGGCGTTGTCGAAGGCGCAGTTGGGGGACATTGAGCAGGCGAATGCGGTGTTTACGGCGTTGTCGGCGCGGGTGAAGTTTTCGGACACGGTTCAGAAGAGTCTGTTTCAGGAAACGCAGGATCAGTTAGCCGAACTGTCAAAGAATCCTCACTCACAGGGAACATCGGGAACAACCCCGCAACCGCTGTTGTCCGAATCGGAACAGCGTAAGATAATCCGTGAATGTAATTCGCTTTACAAGGCGAAACGTTATGAGCAGGTTGACGGCAAACTTCTTGATCTTATTAACGGGAAGCCGGAGGAGTCTATTTTTGCCGAAGCGTTGTTGTTGCGGAGCAAAGCCGTTTATCAATTGGGTAAGGAGCGTGAGGCGGTGGTTTTGTTGGAGAGGATAGTTAACGAATTTTCGGCGTTGCCTCAATATCAGGATGCACTTTGGTATCTTGGGATTTATTATGATTCTTACGGCGACACGATTAAGTCGGTGGAGTATTTTGAAGTGTTGGCGGGTAGTTTTCCGAACGGCAAACATATTGACGGAGTCTTATATTTTTTATCGTTGGACGATTTGCAGAATGGGAACGGGCGTAAGGCGGCAACGTATCTGACACGGATTTACCGGAATTACCATGCCGGAGAGCATTGGTCTCATGCGGCGTGGACACTGACGTATGAAGCCTACAAGAAAAAGGATTACGCTCAGGCGGAGGTTTATTTACAAAAACTCTTGCAGCATCCGCCCGACGTAGTTATATTGGATCGGGCGCTTTATTTGAAGGGCGAACTCTCTTTGCGGAAAAACGAATATGAAACGGCGTTTATTGCATTTCGGGACATTAGCAAGCTTTGTCCCGACAGTCCGCTTTGTGATGCAGCCGCTAAGAAAGCCTATCTTGCCGCCGGAAAAACAACCCCAATCAGATAATAGTGGATAGT
>JAITQV010000330.1 GCA_031288765.1 Planctomycetaceae bacterium | reverse complement strand
CCAGCCCGCCGCAACGCGGCGAGTTAAGTTCCCCCACCACAACCTCGTCCTGAAAAGGCAACATATTAGTTGATAGTTAGTAGTGAATAGTTAATAGTGGAGGACACAAGCGGATTATTTAATATGTTTTGGTAAATAAAACGTTTGCGAACTATTAGACCTTTTCCCTAACTTAAAAATATGAAAAGTACACAATTTAGGCAATCATAAAAATAAGGCATTTTTGCAATATTTTCGGCGTTTAAGCAGGTTAGGGAAAAGGTCTATTCATTAACTATAAACTACTAACTAAAATCTACTGCCCTTTCAGGGCGTTGATGATATTATGGACAATTACCCGCCGCGTTGCGGCGGGCTAGCTTACGCCGCCCTTTCAGGGCGTAGGACAAGTCGGCTATCGCCGACGCAACCTTTCGGCGATAAATTTACTTCCGTTTGTCATGGAATTGCCCCCGTTTGTCATGGAATTGCCCCCGTTTGCCGCGGGATTGCCCCCGTTTGTCATGGAATTGCCCCCGTTTGCCGCGGGATTGCCTAAGTTTACGGTAAATTTATCTATTCAGTCGTTTGTTGAGCAATTGTGTAAGACAAACCTTATTTTCAACCAAAATTTCCTTACAAAATCAACCTTATTACCTTATTAAAAAAGGGAATAAGGTAATAAGGTTGGTTGTGGCGGAATACATGATGCTGCTAAGGTTGTTTTGTTTGAAACAATCAGGTTGAAAATAAGGTTTCTTTTCGTCATTGTCCGACAAATCACTGAATAGATATGCGGAATCATTGTCGTTGCGGCAGGAAATCCGCATGCGAACTATTCACTCTCCACTATCAACCCTCAACTACAATGCCCTCCTTCTCCCCCTATAATTTTCAGGATTTCATGGTAATATGTTCACGATAAAGTTTTGCATTGGGAAGTTCACCAAAATATTCACCGGTTTATTCCGCCAACCCATTTTCCATTTTTTATTGTTTATGACGATTGCTATATCGAAAATTCTTCAAGGTTTGGAACCGTCCGCAACCCTCGCAATGTCGGCAAAAGCCAAAGAACTCAAATCACAAGGTAAAACCGTCTATGATTTGAGTGTCGGCGAGCCGGATTTTGTGACCCCCCAACATATCTGCGACGCCGGAACCAACGCCATGAAAGCCGGATTCACCAAATACACCATCGCCAGCGGTATTCCCGAACTCAAAAAAGCAATCGCCGAAAAATATAAAACCGATTACGGACTCGAATACAACCCGTCGCAAGTTGTGGTCTCGAACGGGGCAAAACATTCGCTGCACAATATTTTCTTCACAACCCTCGATCCCAATGACGAAGTGATTGTTCCCGCCCCCTATTGGGTTACATACGCCGAACAAATTAAATTATCCGGCGCAATACCGGTCATTATCCCCACAGAAGAATCGCAAAATTTCAAAATGACCGCCGCTCGTTTTGAGCGGGCAATTACGCCCAAAACGAAAATGCTGCTGTTGTGCAATCCGTCAAATCCGACCGGAACCGTCTATAACAGCAAAGAACTATCCGAAATCGCCGATGTTGTCCTCAAAAAAAATCTCTTTGTAATCGCCGATGAAATTTATGATAAACTTGTGTACGGGAACAACCGGTTTGTCAGTTTCCCGACACTTTCCGCCGGTTTGCAGGAACGGACGATTGTGGTCAACGGCGTCAGCAAAACGTATGCGATGACGGGTTGGCGGGTTGGTTGGACGCTCAGCCCCGAAAAAATCGCCAAAAAAATGGGAGAATTACAAAGTCAGGAAACCTCAAACCCAAGCAGTATCAGTCAACACGCCGCTCTTGCCGCTTTGACCGGACCGCAAAACTGTGTCGCCGAAATGCTCGCCGCCTTCACCGAACGCCGGAACTATGTCGCCAAACGAATCGCCGGTATCAACGGATTAACATGTTCGGAAATGGGCGGGGCGTTTTATGTTTTTTTCAATATTAAAAACTATCTCGGAAAAACGCTCGGCGGTGTCCGTATTGATAATTCCGAACAATTTTGCCTCGAATTGTTGACGCAAAAACAAGTCGCAACTGTTATGGGTTCGGCATTTGGCTGCGAAGGATATGTTCGTGTTTCATTTGCCGCCGGTTTGGATATTCTCAAAGAGTCATTTGACCGAATCGCCGAGTTTGTAAACTCGCAATAATATAATTAGGCGATTGGGAATCATTTAATATCAATAATTTACGGCGTTTTTGTTTTGGTTTTCGTCCGCAAAGGGTTTTGTCAATTACAATTGAATATTGTTGATATTTTTAGGATTTTGGAATGTTTTTTCGATTGCGGCATGCTTTTACGCTGATTGAAATTCTGCTGGTTCTCATGATTCTGTTGATTCTTGCGGGATTGGGAATCCCTTTCCTTCAAGGCACTTTGGAGAATCAACGCTTACGTTCTTCTGCGGAAACATTACGCGGCGAATGGCATGACGCCCGTCTTAGAGCGATGGAAGACGGACAAATTTTGTGTTTTCGTTGTCAACTGGGCGGTTCGGGCTTAATTTTTGACCGGATTCTTGATTCTCATTTTACCGCCGGACTTTCTTCCCGTGAAACAACCGAACGATTCGACATGTCCGGTGAATTAGACCCGTTCGAGAAAGGCGGATTTACCGGAAAAGCGGAAGATTTTATTTTGCGTGATCCAAGTCTGGCGTCGGAAGAAACCGGATCGAAATTGATTCGGTTGCCGGATTCGGTATTTATTGCGGACGCGATTGCGTTACCGGAAGAGCGTGCGGTGTTTTATCTTGGGCTGACCATGCCGGGCGAAACCGATGTTGTCGAAGAAAATGTTTCGGAAAGCGAAGCGGTTACGAATCAGGAAATTCGGTTGGGCGAAACTTCCGGTTCCGACGGGAAACTCTGGTCAACGCCAATCTTTTTTTACCCGGACGGAACAACTTCCACTGCTGCCGTTTTGCTAAAAAATAGTCGGGGACAATGTATTGAAGTACGGTTACGCGGGCTTACCGGAATTGCGAAACTAACCGAAATCAATTCCGTTGAAAATTACTCCGGCGAACTCAACGCCGCACGAGAACAAGAACCTAAGTAATTGTCTATTTATTAACCACTGAATACACGAAATACACGGAAATTAGTAATAATAATGTTTACGTACAACTTTAATGTTAGTTTATTTATAGAAAATAGGACACAAAAATATTTTTTTGTTATTATATTCATTTTGTATCCTTAAAAATAAGCTTGTGATCTTATCAATTTACTAATTTCCGTGTGTTCCGTGTATTCAGTGGTTAATAAATGTATTCAGTGGTTAATAATATAGACAATTACGTTTATTGTTGTGAATCGTTACTTTATTTAATTTTCAATTGCCATGTTCCTCAGTAATGAAGAAAAACTGAATACGGTTGTTAATTGGTTGCGAAAATCCAAACGGGTATTGTTTATTACCGGAGCCGGTATTTCTGCGGACAGCGGTTTGCCAACGTATCGCGGAGTTGGCGGGTTGTACAATCGGGGACGAACAGAAGAAGGATATACGATTGAAGAATGTCTTTCGGGATCAATGTTCCAAAGGAAACCGGAAATCACATGGAAATATATGTTGCAATTAGGTATTGCGGTTGCGGAACATCAACCCAATGACGCTCACCGGATTATTGCCGAATGGGAAAAACGGTTGAATGACGCCGGCGGTAAAATTGTTGTCGTGACGCAAAATATTGACAACTATCATCGTGCCGCCGGATCGAAGAATGTGTACGAATTTCACGGTTCGCTGAGAATTCTGTATTGTACGGATTGTTCCTGGTCGGAAGAGTTGGAACCGGACGCGGCGGTGTTGACACGGTTTAAGGAACTGCAAACAACACTTCCGCCGCGTTGCCCCGAATGTCGTGCGGTTATTCGTCCTCGTGTGGTTTTGTTTGAGGAAAGTCTTCCCCGTTACGAAATAGAAGAGTTTCGGTACGAATTTAACAACGGTAAAGGTTTTGATTTGGTTTTTTCCATTGGTACATCGGCAATGTTTTCGTACATTACCGCTCCGGTACGGACGGCGGCATTACAAAAAATTCCGACGGTTGAAATCAATCCGGTTGAAAGTGATCTGTCACAATATGTTGAGATTTATCTTCCGATGCGTGCCGCCGAAGCATTGTTGGAAATTGAAAAACGATGGACAACGAAAGAGTTGTAACAGACGTTTTCCTAATTGTTTTCCGTCACCACACTCTTTGCGGAGTTAATATTGTAAGGGCAAAATCTTTACGTTTCATTAAGAATCCGAAGTACCTTATCGTGTAACAATCCGTTAGTACCGACACCTTCTTTACCGAAAATAACGGCGTTTCCTTTCCAATCGGTGAATCGCCCGCCGGCTTCTTCGAGAATAACCGGCAACGGACCGGCATCCCAATCCGAAAGTACCGGATCAACCATGATTTCAGCCCGTCCTGTTGCAACAAGAAAATAGCCGTAAGCATCGCCCCATGTTCGCGTCAACCGAACGCTTTGTTCCAACCGTTTGTAACTTTTTTGCCGATTTGATTTATCGAACGTTAATACTTCACTTGTCAGAAAAAGCGCTTCATTTATTTTCCGGCAGTTGGAAACTTTTGCCGGAACCGGTTTTTCGAAACGTGCGGCTTCATGCCATGCGCCAAGTCCGCGACCTGCCCAGACCAATTCCGAAAGAGCTGGTACCGCAATTACGCCGCCGACACAAACTCCGTTTTGTTCAAGCCCGATAAGTGTACTGTAAATCGGTACGCCGTGAATAAATGATTTTGTACCGTCAATCGGATCAAGAATCCAACGGAAACCGCTGTTTCCATCATGGTTTGGAAATTCTTCGCCGAGAATTGCATCGTTGGGAAATTGTTCCGCAATTCGTTTCCGCAACAATTTTTCGGCTTCACGGTCGGCAATTGTAACAGGCGATTCATCGGATTTCCGTTCCACGGTAACATGTTCGGGATTGTAGAAATACCGTAATGTCAATTCACCGGCTTCACGGGCAATTTTTTTCGCAAGTTCAAGACGGTTCATAAATAAAAGTCAAATTCAATAAAATAAATTAAAACAAATAATTTCCCGTAATTACAAATTACTGAAATATTATTGTTTTTCCTAGCCGGATACAGTTTACCATTCTTTGGCTTCCAGAAGCCGCTGAACATATTTAGCCAAAATATCAGTTTCGATATTTACTTTATCGCCGGTTTTCCGGCTACCAAGCGTGGTAACTTTGAGCGTGAACGGAATTAATGCGACACTAAATAATCCGCGGTCACACCGCACCAAAGTCAACGAAACTCCGTCAACAGCAACCGAGCCCTTTGATGCCATCTGAACCGCTAATTCTTGGGGTATGGAAAAATAATAATCCTGCCAATCACCGTGATCATCAATCCGAACAAGTTCCGCCAGACCGTCGATATGACCGGATACAAAATGTCCGCCTAACCGATCACCGAGTTGGAGGGCGCGTTCGAGATTGACCGGACTTCCCTTGACCAGCAGACCAAGATTGGTTCGCGCCAATGTTTCCGGTCCGGCTTGAAACGTAAATGTCTGATCCGTTTTTTCAATAACCGTCAGACAACAACCATTGACCGAAATACTGTCCGCAATATTGGTTGCCGTTGCAATTTTCGGTTCCTCAATAACCAAACGGCAACCGGGCGGTTCCATAATAATGTCCGATACCGTTCCTAATGATTCAATAATACCTGAAAACATATTTATTGTACTGTAATAAAAAAGGGTTAAAATTTGTGTTAAAAACTCGCTTAATTTAATGTTTCGCCGATTAACCTTTGAGAACGTAAACGCCGGAATGACTGTTTGCTGTGCTAATTCCGCAAGTTACAACATTACCCAAATAACATAATGGAAACTTAACATAACTATACTAAATTTATCTTTACCTGAAAAGACCAATTTAAAAATTCCTCTGAAATATTACCAGTTATTTAGCAGTTACCCGATATTATCGGTACTCATAAAGTGTCCAAACTATCAGAACTACAAACGGCATACAACCCCATTACCGCCGTTAATTTGATTCATTACCGGTAATATTCCGCCGCAATATTTTGAAGAAACATCATCTATTTCTCCTTTCGATTTTTCTCCTAACCGGTTATAAATCCTTTATTTACGAAAATTCCAAACAGAATAATTACCTTAATTTAAAAATTGCTCTTTACAAGTTTATTTTTAGTTGTTATTGTTCCCTCATAATGACCTGCTGCAATTTTTACAACCGAATGACCAATAGTTATAACTGTCGTTACGAATAATGTATTGAGTATTTTCAAATATTCCCTTTTAAGGAAAAAATCATTGAGTACGTTGTAATTGATATTACTATGTGGGTCTTGCCGTAACACCGTTTGTTATTCGCGTGAACAGTTATAAAAACTTCCTAATTTTTCGGAACGATTAAGTCGTTACAAAATAACAAATTACTCCTTTTTTTTCAATCAGCATGGATGCTCAAACTGTTGTTGATTTATGCCGTGATTCGATA
>JAITQV010000291.1 GCA_031288765.1 Planctomycetaceae bacterium | reverse complement strand
TGTTTCGTATATTCAACGGTTAATGAAGTAAACAGATACCTTAAATTTTATCTTGTCTTTGGGACTTGACAGATTTTCGTTTGCCATATAAATTATACCCATATCAATTTTTCATTTTTAATTTTAACATTTAGGAGACTAAATTACGTTTTGAAAAATAAATCGCCCGAATTTTTGTTCGGGCGAAAAAAATAATCGAGTACGTCAACAACACTTAAATTCGCTTCGGCGAACTGTAATTTTCTACAAGACGACCGGATTTTCCGTGTAGAAAATTACTGTGATACCTTAAAGTTGCGTGGCTCCCGCATAGGGAGCGTCGCGTGAGGTATCATGGGTATAATTCAGTATTACATTTTAAAACATGTAATGCACCACTTTCGTCGGTGGGAATAAACCTATTTTAAGTGTCGTGTCGCTCCTGATCAAGGTAGTGATATTCTGTTGCCGTTTCTCGGCTAGTGTTTGTTTCCCAATTTCAGCAAAAACAGATTATGCGTTATGTAATCTGTTAATATATCAAAGTTCTCTAATTTAAGGAGAAAACAAAATGAAGATCAGAAAATTCCGCGGCTTTACGTTAGTCGAACTTCTTGTGGTAATTGCGATTATCGGTGTGTTAATCGCGTTACTGTTACCTGCGGTTCAAGCGGCAAGAGAGGCGGCAAGACGGATGACCTGTACCAATCATCTAAAACAGTATGGAATTGCGATGCACAATTACCATGATGTGAACAATGCACTTCCCGCTGGTCACGGAACAACACCTGGTAACAATGTACGGCTTGGTACTTGTGCCGTTCTTTTTCCATTTATGGAACAACAAGCACATTGGGAAACAATTGTTGCCAATCCTCATACGGATAATTGGGTGTCACCATTGAGCATAATGTTTGTACCGACTCTTGTTTGCCCAAGCGATCCAAACAGTTTGAAAGCAAGCACTATCGGATCACGGCGTATGAATTACGTTGTTTGTTATGGCGATCCTTGTATTTACGTCGGTTTTCCTTATGGACTGACGACATATGTTTCACGTACTAATTGGTTTAATGATGATCAACGAGGTGTAACAGCATGGACTGGAGCAATAGATTATTTTATGAACTGCCGTTATCGCGGTTTATTTGCTCCATTTTGCTACAAAAATTTCAGTGCTGCGACGGATGGTTTAAGTAACACAATAGCGGTGAGTGAGGCTGCCTGTTTACCGGAACCTCATACCAGTTCATCGGGAAGTCCCGGCACGGTTGCTAATGTCAAAGGCGGAACAGCGGGAGGAACCGATGTTAACGGTACTGCTGTTATGAACAATGGTCCCCAAGTTTGTCTTCTGAGAATCTCATCTACTGATCGTACTATGCTTACCGGTAATCTTGCCCGAGTCAATCGTGGGGGTCCGATTACCGATGGTCTTTATACTACTTCGGGTTTTGTAACAGTTTTACCGCCTAATTCACCGTCATGTGTTAGCTCAACATCGACCGATGCAACAAACGGAATCATGTCGGCAACAAGTTACCATCGCGGCGGCGTTAATGTTGTCATGGGAGATGGAGCAGTACGATTTGTTTCGGAAACTATTGATTGCGGTGATTTATCGTTTGCTCCGGGAACACTGGGAGGATCGGCGGTTTTGAACGGACAAAGTTTGTGGGGTGTTTGGGGCGCATTAGGGTCATTACAAGGCGGCGAATCAAAATCGTTACCATAAAAATTTTAATTTAATCTTTCCATGAAAAAATATTTATTTCTTTTTTTGTTTTCCACGTTGTGGTTTTCCGGTTGTAATGAAAAGCGTCCGGAAAACATGCCGAAACTGTATCCGACCCGGTTGACTTTCGTACAGGAAGATCAACCGCTTGCCGGAGCAATGGTTTTATTGAAACGTCAGATCGAATCCACGCAATATTCGTGCGGCGGTATGACCGATACCAACGGAGTTGTGCAGATTCAAACGCATGGGAAATATTCCGGTGCTCCCGAAGGAATTTACACTGTTACGGTTTCAAAAACAATAACAGAGCGTTTGGGACCTTGGAATGAAATTCCGACCGACGAATCCGCTGCACAGACTTGGTTGAAAGAAAATCGTAACCGGTTGAAGGAAACAAATTACCAAGTTGTTGATCCCAAATATGGAAATCCTAAAACATCCGGTCTTGAAATCAATGTTACAAAGAAAGGTTCGAAGACAACAATTGATCTTGGCAGTCCTGTTCGTGTGGAAATTAAGGAGGATCATTGATGTTACTTAATCAACCGTTCATGTAAACTCAAAAAATATTTTGTCTGAAAAGGCATGATGCATTAAAAAGATGTTTTCTAAACGGCGCATCTATTTTTTCTATTGCTTCAATATTTTTACACAAGAGAACCTCCAAAAATATCTTTGCAAGTATTCAGTATTTTGTAATATTTCAGCGGAATTTGCCCAAACGTATGGTAATTGTTTCAACCAACCTTATTTTGTTTAGAAAAATCAGGTTGAAAATAAGAGTTGTCCTGCATAATAATTTGGCAAAGGACTGAATAGATACTTAATTTGTACTTCGGAAGTACTAATTTGTTTCTCCGAAGTATAAATTTCTTTCTCTGCAGTACTATACTTGTATTTATTCAGTGATTTGTCCCGAAACTAGGGCTGAAAGCCCTCAAAACAATCAATATTGCATAAATTCGTTGTCGGCTAACGCCAACAACAAGAAATGTACTGGTCGGCTAGCGCCGACGCAACCGTTCGGCGAAGGGCTTTCACCCAACGGTTGCCTACCTTTTGTTTTTGCATCGGGTTAGGCAATCCCACGGTAAACGGGGGCAATCCCATGACAAACGGGGGCAATCCCGCGGCAAACGGGGGCAATCCCGCGGCAAACGGGGGCAATCCCGCGGCAAACGGGGGCAATCCCAGGACAAACGTGGGCAATCCCACGGCAAACGGGGGCAATCCCACGGCAAACGGGGGCAGATTTGCCACAAATGGGGGCGAAATTAGTGAATAGTTAAAAAATTCCGCTGAAATAGTGTTGATTATCCTTGTCCGGTGTTGTAATCACGCAAGTTCCTGCTCTTTTTTATCTATTGTTTTGAACGGCGATATTCCGAGAATTTCCACGAGTCGGGGTTCGTCTATTTCTTCTTCGGCTTCCAGAGCGGCGGCAAGTTGATCCAATAGTGTTCGGTGTTCACGCAGTAATTGGGTTGCCAAAGCATCCGCGTCCGCAAGAAATTTGCCGATTTCTTCGTCAATCAACCGCGCGGTTTCCTCACTAAATTCCCGATTGGTATTCATTTCACGCCCAAGAAACGGATGCGTTTCGTCCGTACTAAACGCCACAGGTCCCAGCTTTCCGCTCATCCCCCAACTCGAAACCATACGCCGTGCCAATTTTGTTGCCTGCTTCAAATCGTTTTCCACTCCGGCGGGCAATTCGTCAAACACCAATCTTTCCGCCGCCCGCCCGCCCATTGCAAAAGCGAGTTGTGCGTGAGCCTGTTTTGCCGACAGTCCGATTGGGTCGCCTTCCGGCAACGTATAAGTTGCCCCCAACGAACGCCCGCGAGGAACAATAGATACCTTGTGAACAGGCGAAGAGAGCGGTTGAAACCAGCCAACCACCGTATGACCCGCTTCGTGGTACGCAACCTTTTTCCGTTCTTCCGGCGTAATAACTTCCTCACGCCGAAGCCCCATCACCACCTTATCCTGAGCATAATCAAAGTCGGCTTTTTCCACTTCATTTTTTCCGTTGCGAGTTGCCCAAAGGGTTGCTTCGTTGACAAGATTCCGAATATCGGCTCCGGTAAACCCCACCGTCCGCCGCGCCAACACGTTTATATCCACATCGCTTGCCAACGGAATATGACGGACATGCACCTTAAAAATCGCTTCACGTCCTTTGACCGTGGGGCGGTCAACAGTGATATGCCGGTCGAAACGTCCCGGTCTTAACAGAGCCGGATCTAAAACATCGGGGCGGTTGGTTGCCGCCATAACCATGACCGATTCGCTCGGCGTAAAACCGTCCATTTCGCTAAGAATTTGATTCAATGTTTGTTCGCGTTCGTCGTGACCGGCGCCGATTCCCGTACCGCGATGCCGACCGACTGCATCAATTTCGTCAATAAATAAAATTGCTGGAGCGGATTCTTTGGCGGTTTGAAACAGATCACGAACACGGCTTGCCCCCACACCGGCAAACATCTGAATAAATTCACTGCCGTTGATCGAAAAAAACGGAACTCCGGCTTCTCCGGCAACCGCACGACCTAAAAGTGTTTTACCGGTTCCGGGCGGTCCGACAAGCAATGTTCCCTTCGGAACTCTCGCCCCCATTCGCTGATATTTTTGCGGGTCTTTCAGATAATCAACAATTTCAAGCAATTCTTTTTTAATACTGTCCAAACCGGCAACATCTTCAAAAGTGGTCGGATGATTGGCGTTGTTGTTATAACGTCTGGCGGGAGAACGCCCGAATCCAAGTAATCCGTTTCCGGCTCCGCTCAGAATTTGATCCCGCGTCCGCCGGAACATGAACATAAACACAATAACAATTCCGACGGAAGCAATTATCGAAATAATCATCAACATCCCCAAAACATCCGGCACCGGCGAGGCGTTATAATTTTTGCCCAACTTCGTGTAAATTTGTTTTTCAATCTCCTGATCCGAAAGAGCCGTTAACGGTATTTCCGTTGAAAAATTGACAATAACGGTTTTATTTGAATCTTTGGGGTTGGGGGATTTGATTTTTCCGGACAGGCTTGTTCCTATTGCATTGACATTGACGATATTGCCCGCATCAAGTTCTTGCCGAAACTCGCCCCAATTTAGTTTTCGTGTATTGATTGAGGAGTGGTGCAAAGAGAGGAAGAATATTAAACAGATCAAACCGCCCAAAAGAAGAAAAAACTTTGTGTTGTGCGGTATTGATTTTGGGAAACTCAATGGTTGTTGTGAGGGCGGTAAAGGTGAGGAAGGCTGGTTCATAAAATGAAAATTAATCCGGTAATAAAGGGTGTTAAATGGGGGTTGGGTGATATTTTTACGGTTGTATTATACTTGTTCTATTTTGAACGGCAGGAAATGATTCTTTAATTGTATCTATTCATTTCATTATTAACTATTAACTATTATCTATTAACTAAATAGTTGCCTGCCTGACTGAATAGATACCAAATTTTACAGAAAACATTTGGAATTGAAACATTCGGAATATAAAATTCGACCGAATTTTTCAACTTTGGGACTCCGTGACGAGCAACCATACGTCAAAAATTCATAAGGTAGGCGGCGTTTCGCCGAAACGCCGCAATGTAGGGGCGAAAGATTTTTCGCCCCTACCACATATCCAAAAGTCGGCTGACGCCGACAACGAATTTATGTCATATTGGTTGTTTTGATTGCCTATCGGCAAGCAACCTTGGGTGAAAACCCTTCGGCGAAAGGTCGCCTACCTTGTGAATTGTTAATCGCAAGATAGGCGAACGATTGCCAACCTCTTGACTATAAACTTTTAGAAAAAAATTCCGTTGGAATATTATTCTTTTTTTGTTTTTATTTTGCACGAACCGTCTGAACCCGTTCCA
>JAITQV010000271.1 GCA_031288765.1 Planctomycetaceae bacterium | reverse complement strand
CAATTGGGAATCGGAGTCCACAATTTTCACGACACCAGAAACGGTTTACCGCGTGACATGATGGCAGGATGGCAGGACGGAATTAGTAACCAAATCATTGTTGGTGAAAAACATATTCGTCCTGATGATTTGGGAAAATGTTTATCAACAAGTACGACTCTTGCTGACAAAAATACCACTGGTGATTGTTCTATTTTGAATGCAGGATTTTGGAAAACAGCTGCGATGGGACGTCCTGTAATCCGATATTATTATGGTGCTGCTCCTATCACTGATTCCATGAGTAATACAGTAACAACGAATGAAGGTGATCCAAACGATCCCATTGTCAATCCCATCGCCAATCGACCGGATATGCCTTATCCGGGACAAAATCTGGAAAGTTCCTCATTCGGCAGTTATCATCCGGGAATTAGTTTGTTCCTTCTCGGTGATGGCTCAGTTCATGCGTTTCCGGTAACAATTCCAAGACTTCCCTATTCCCGTTGGGCGCTAGTCAACGATGGAAATCAGGTTACATTACCATAAACTCAACTCGTAAGAAATCAGATATATTCATTACACCTGAAAATTCGTATTACGGGTGTAATGAATATAACCCTTCAGGCTAGGAAACAATCGGAATTTTACCGTCATTGATAATCTCCATCGTTAATACTGTGAACGGTTAAAAATTTATTTATTGACGCCGGTAAGTGTATTTATTTTGATAACGATATATTTAAAATTCAACAATTTTAATTTCCTCTTCACTCAATCCGTACAATTTATAAACCAATTGATCAATTTCACGATCAATTTCATTGATTTGAGTTTCAAAAAACTGCGGCGATATTTTTTCCCTTTTAACAGATAAGTTTGCCAGTTCGTCTAAATACTTAGGAAACGTATCGGGACAAGGTAAACTCAATATCAACTCCGGCGTAAATACAACTCCCCGATTATATGTTGCGCCGCGATATTTTTTGCCGATGTGGTAAGCGGCAAACTTTGAATTGAGCAATGCCATCACCGCACGTAATTTCATAACATCATTTTTGTCATCAAGAATAATTGTTGTCGCCTTGCCCGGAATAATTATGCCCTTCTCATCAAGACAAACATCCAACAAGGTTAAACCCTTGATGATCAATTTCGGACGAATACTTTTTTGCCCGTATGAATTGGTAAATTGTTCAAGAAATCGATACTTATCAACAACCGGTTTTTTGTATTTATCCTTCAAGTAAGTCATAGCCGCCAATCCCCATAATGAAACATATTTTGAAATTGTACCGGTATTTATTAACTTGAGATCATTATCATTGCGAAAATCCCTGTCCTCAATAAACGGTTTCAATTTGTAACAGTCCGAAGCCGCACAAGCACTTTCGCACGAAATACCGCTCACATCGCCGATTGTATTTTTAATCCGCCGGATTCTTTTGATAAAGTCAATCGAATCCGATAACAACCAATCCAATTGATAATTCAACGGAATTTCCGTTTTATCGGTATTTCCGAAAACAATAATTTTATTGTTTCTTATTCCGGCGGTTTGTATTTGGGCGGAATCCTTCGTGTCAATTCCAACAATAACCGTATAAACAGCCGCATCCGAAAAAACATCTCTGCCGCAATCCGTCAAAAAAATAAATTTATGAAACATTCCGCGCCTAACCGCATCGCCGTAAGGTTTATGAAGCCATCTGTCCGAAGTTATCATAGACATAAGCCCGCCGCTTTTCAGTAACCCAAAAGAACGTTCCAAAAAAGCAATGTACAAATCCCAATTGCCGCGCGTGTATTGCATTGTTTGAGACAAATATTCGCGTTGCGCCGTCAAACCGGCATTGACCATCGTTTCCGAATCAACATACGGCGGATTGCCGACAACAACATCAAAACCGCCTTTGGCAAAAATTTGCGGGAACTCTTTCCGCCAATCGAAGGCTTTGGCGGAATCAATTTGCGGATCGGAAATTAACGAGTTGCCGCATTTGATATTCGCATCAAGAAAATTCAACTTGCGATTCGGTTTCGCCGTCCGTAACCATAATGCCAACTTCGTTATCTCAACACTTTCCTCGTTGATGTCAACTCCAAAAAGATTATTTTCCAAAATCGATATTTCATATTCCGAAAACACTATCGAATGACCAAGAACTTGCGCCGTCAACTTGTCAATAAAAAGATGTTCTTCTTTCAGGAAATCCAACGCCGCATTCAAAAATGCGCCGCTGCCGCAAGCAGGATCACAAATTGAAAGCGACAACAACCATTCGCGATATTGTTCCAATTTCGCCAGCAATCCCTCAATTAACGGATTAGAAATAATTTTTTTGGATTTCTTACCGTTTGATTTATTATTTGCTTTACTTGCCGGTTCTATTTGAACAAATAATTCCTCGTTGTCCAAACCAAGCGCCGACTTTTTATCCGCACACAACTTGCCAAGCGTACTCGAAATTATAAATGAAGTAATATAACGCGGCGTATAAAAAATACCGTCTTTTTTTCGCTTGCTCGTCTCCCGCAATTCATAGCCTTCAATCCCGGACAACTTATATTTTAACTTCTCAATTTCCGCAAGTGAGTTTTCAAAAATATGTCCAAGAATATCAACATTGATCTCGCTACGATAATCATAATCACTCAATTTGTTGAGATATTCAACAAATATCGAATCGGATATTTTTAAGTTGTCAAGGAGTTTATCCGGTTGAAACAGACCGCCGTTGTAACCGAAAATGTTTTGATTTTTGCCCTTGCCGCCGCTGTCAAGATACGAAAAATATTTTCGTAAATGCGTGTAAAGCGGACGATATTCATCCGCATCATCAAGATTTTTCCATTCGCTGATAATTTTTTTCACCGTGTTCGGCGGCAACAATCCGCAATCCTCCGAGAACAAAATAAACACCAAACGATCAAGTAATTTTTGCGAACACGAAAATAATGTCAACTTGTCATGTTCGGGATTCTTCTCAATTAAATCGGCAAAGACGGCGTTTTTGAATTGTTTGTAAACGTTATAAAATTCTTTTGTGATTTCATCTTCGCGGCTTATTGTTTCGGCTTTTAATTTTTTCGGCAAGTCGTCAACAATATTTTCGTACGCTAGACAAATCCAAAGTTCGGCAAATTGCTCTTCGGTAAGCGTAAAAAGATTCCACTCGAAATATTTAACGGCGTTGTCAATATAGAAACGCAACCTTTCAAAATTAGACGTTATGACGTAGGTTGTGTTTTCGTGTTGGTATTTGTAGCCGAACGCTTGTTGTTCAATTCGTCTTAGATCATTTGTTCTTGTATCTTTAAGTTCGATGACGGCGCGAATGTCCTTATTGATGATGATAGCGCCGTCGGCTTTACCCGCGTCGGTTTGATTTTTTTCTTCGGTGATGAGATTGTAATTTTGTTCCGGGAACATTTTGTAACCGAGAACATTGACAAAAAGTTCCCGCAGGAAACCTTCTTGAAATTGTTCTTCCTTACAACTACGCAAATACGCCTGTTTTTGCGCATCGTGAAAAAAAGCAATAAAACGCTTATACGCCGAATGAATCTTATCAGCGTTATTCTCAATATAGTTTTGTAAAAGAATTTTTTGGAACATTTTGTATTTGATTTGCGGACAAACTTTTAGAAAAATTTCCGCTGAAATATTACAAAAAAATAATTCAGTAAAATAGTTGCCAAAAATTAGGAAAATAATGTTTTATTGAAATTACAAAGTATATATATTTTCAACCGTCCGATCAACAGGTAAATCTTCAACGTTTTGGACGGGAATTTGTACGGTAAAAGTACAACCTTGTCCGGGTTGGCTCACAAGAGTTAAGATTCCGCCGAGACGTTCGACAGCGTGTTTGACAATCGCCAGCCCTAAACCCGTTCCCGGAACACGAATTCCTGATTTAATCCGGTAAAATCGTTCGAAAATACGCGGCTGCTCCTCCAACGCAATCCCGCAACCCGTGTCTTTGCATTGAATAACAAGTTTCTTTTCCGTTTCAAACGAAAACACAATTTGGACTTTCCCGTTTTCCTGCGTAAATTTGATGGCGTTATCGACAAGATTTTGTAATACCAAACCAAGACGTTTGGTGTCCGTCAGAAAAGGACGGTTCGGCATATCCGGTTCAATAATTAACTCAATTCCTCTTTCAACCGCTTTCGGATAAAACAAATCTTCGAGCAATTGTTTTTGTTCGCCGGTTGTGGATATTTCCAAGCGGGTTGGCGCCGATTCCTGTTCCACGTCGTGCAAGGAAAGAAGATCATCCGTCAACGCCTCCAACCGCGAAACATGCCGGTCAAGAATGTTGACAACAGTTTGGAACATGTCCGGTGTATCACAAACTCCGTCGGTAATATTGTCCAATGTTGCACGAATTGTTGCCAACGGCGTCCGCAGTTCGTGGGAAGTGTTGGCAACAAAATCAATCTTCATCCGGTTTGTTTCGGTAATTGCCGTCAGATCGTTGATAATCAATAAAATCGCAATTTCATTTTGGTCGTTTTCGCCGGATATATTAATTTTTTCGAGTTCCAGCGAACACTTACGGTCACGCAATTTAATATCAACACGTTTCGGTACAACAACCGCCAAACCTTGTTCCTGATCATGAAAATAAAAATCAAGAACCGGTGTATATCGTAATAAATGTTGAATCGGAACCGGATTGCCCGGTGTTGCCAAGTCAAACATTTCTTTTGCCGATTCATTATAATAAACAACCTGATCCGAAGAATTCAACGCAAACACCGCATCGGGAAGATGGTGTAAAATTGTTTGAAGCCGTTCGCGTTGCCGTGAAATTGTTTCGAGTTGCGAGGCAACCGTGTTACGCATTCGGTTGATGGCGTCAATTAATTGTACAAGTTCGCGTGATACCGGCAATTCGGGAATCGGTTCAAAATTTCCTTCGGCAATCCGCCGCGCGGAGGAACTGATGAGCCGAAGCGGTTTATACCAAATCCAACTCAAAAACACCGAAAGAACAATTGCCGTAAAAAGCATGAGTACAAAACCGGTTGAAACCGCGTAAAAAACGTTGCGCTGATCCCGCACAAGATCGGCAACCGGAAATGCCACCCGAACAACCGCAACAATATTCCCTTCAAACCGAACCGGAACGGCAATGTATCGATAATGAATCCGTTTTGTTCGGCTGAACCGGAGTGATTCCGATTGTTGACCGGCTAACGCCGCATGGATTTCGGGATGTTGTTCGGTATGATGCCGTTCCATTTTTTCGGCGGGATATTCCGAATCGCCCAGAACTCCGCCTTCGGCATCAACAATTGTCAGACGAAATTCCGGTATTTTGGAATAAGAACGGCAATATTGTTCGATTAATTTTTCCGCATCATGCCAGGATTCTTCAAGTCCGTCCCGAACCATAAAAAGAAGTTGTTGCTGAAATTGTTTCGAAACTTTTGTCGTATGCCGGTTGACTTCATGGGTAATGTATCCGAAACCCAAACCGAGAATCAAACCAATCAGTAAGAGATTGCCCCAAAGCAGGATGGTGAAAAAACTGGGAAATTTCATCGGAAACTTTAAGCGTTACGAGGTAAACCCGTGCGGACACAAACAGAAATAAACAAAACGAAACGTAATTGTCTATTTATTAACCGTTGAATACACAAAATACACGGAATTTGTAATAGTAATATTTTTACGTACAACTTCAAGGTTTGTTTATAGAGAATAGGACACAAAAATGTTGTTTTGTTATTGTATTCATGTTTTATTCTCAAAAATAAACTTGTGATCTTATCAATTTACTAATTTCCCGTGTGCTCCGTGTATTCTGTGGTTAATAAAAACAGACAGTTACAACGAAACAAACCGGTTATCACAATATTATGAAACGGTGCGGCAATTCAATTTTTTTTACAAACGAAAACGATAGCCAACTCCTCGTACTGTTTCAATTAAATTTCGTGCGGAACCGAGTTTACCGCGAAGCGATGTTAAATGGACATCGATTGTCCGGTCGGTAACAATAGCGTCATTGCCGATGGCTTCTTCGATTAACTGATTGCGAGTGAGGACGCGCCCTTTTGAAGCGATCAACGTCAGGAGCAAACGGTATTCCGTACTGGTTAATGCAACTTGTTTATCGTTGACGAAAACATGATAACGTTTTAAATCAATACGAAGCAGTCCGAAAAGAATGGAATCGTCCGAATCTTCCGAAGATTTTTTTTGGGGGGGGGTTGGTTTATTTTCGATTTCCGGTTTGGAACGGCGCAGCAAAGCGTTTACTCTTGCCATGAGGATGGACATGTTGAACGGTTTACTTAAATAATCATCGGCTCCGCGTTCGAGTCCGACGACGACATCACTTTCTTCGCCGAGTGCGCTGACAATCAGGATAGGTATTTTGGCAAGATTTTGGTCGGTTCGGATATGTTTTAGGACTTCGAGTCCGTTCATACCGGGCAGCATTAGGTCGAGCAGGATCAGGTCGGGGTTGTGTTCCGCCAACCATTGGAGGGCAAGTTCGCCCGATTCCGCCGTGAAAACATGAAACCCTCGGCTTTCCAAACGGAGCCGAACCATTGAAAGAATATCTTTTTCGTCTTCGATAACGAGAATTTGTTCTTTAGACATTCCTGAAATGAAAAGTTAATTCCCTAAATTCAATCCGAAATATTTTTTCCGGTAATATTTCAGCGGAATTTTTTGTCCTTTCGATATTAAACCGAATATTAACCCTGTCATGGGGTGATATTTTGAACGGCAGGAAATTATCCTTTAATATTTAATGATGATTAGTAATTGTTCAAAGTATAGGAACATTCCGCTAATGTTTGGTAAAATTTTACAGAAAATATTGGGAATTGAAACATTCGGAGCATAAAATTCGACGGAATTTTTCGCACCTGGGACTCCGGGAATAGAAATTCCGTGGAATTTTGCGCCGTTGGGACTCCGTGAACAGAAATTCCATGGAATTTTGCGCCGTTGGGACTCCGTGAACAGAAATTCCGTGGAATTTTGCGCCGTTGGGACTCTATGACCGAAACTTCCACGGAATTACGCTCGTTTGCCCATTTTACGATTAACAATTCACAAGGTAGGCAACCTTGTAGTTAATAGTTTAGAGTGAATAGTGGATAGTTCGCAAGCGGAATTATTACGTTGCGGTAATAACTCCGCTTGCGGCACTCTCCGCTCTCCACTATCAACTCTCCACTAATAATCAGCCGGCTCGTTTTAATAATTTATCGCGGTATTTTCGAAAGAGGATTTCGGTTTTACGCAACGCAATGTAAAACGTATTTTCGACAGCGGCAAAGCGTGAACCCATTAACGAATAATAAAAAACACGGACATGGCGTTTGAGTTTATTTTTTTGCAATAAATATTCCTGCTCGTTCCAACCAATCCGATCTTTCACACTACGGAGAAATTCCGCCTGCCGGTATACCGGTAAATGACTGTAAGTCGCACGAAAATTCAAAATTTTGTGTTGTAAAAACAATCGTTTCCACATTCCATGATAATTACCCGTTTCCAATAACATTTCCTTAATAAGATCCAATGTTGCCGGTACTCCCATCAAATATTTTTTTGACGGTTCATGCGAGGTAGATAATGAATAATTCCGATGGTGATACATGACTTTAGGCAACAATGCTATTTTCGGGTGATGAACCAGTGTTTTCCAATTCATGAAATCATCTTCGCAGTATTGACCGGTAGGACATCGAATATCGTTATCCAGTAGAAAACATGTCCGCCATAGTTTTGCCCAAATGAAGGGATATCTTAATAATATTAAATAATCGTTTTCGATTAGCGGGTCTTTACCAATCAATCCCGCTACCTGATGTCCCCAAAGATACAGCCTTTTATTATCCCGCCGCCGCTTTTGTCCGTTATCTATCAAAAAATAAGTTGTGTCCGTTTGTTCGGCATCCGCAACAGCAACCGTCTTTTCACAAAGATCGGGTTCAATGGTATCGTCGTCGTCCACAAAAAGCGTGTATTCTCCTTTGATAAACGGATATGCGGCATTTCTTGCTCCGGCAATTCCGGCGTTTGGCTGGTGAATTACCGTAAAGCGTTGATCTTTGGCGGC
>JAITQV010000155.1 GCA_031288765.1 Planctomycetaceae bacterium | reverse complement strand
GCATTTTCCGTTGATTCTTTTGTTGTTTCCGTAGTGTTTACTTTATCGGGGGGGCGGCGAATGGTACGTTCCAGTGTTGCAAAACGAAGTTCCAACACTTCTTCCTCAATAATTGCCGACAGGAACGTTTTCGCAACTTCTTCGTCTTCCAGCATGAATTTGAAGACAACATCATAAATCGGGTTTGCTATGTACATAATTGTTTGGATTATAATTGATTGAGGGCGAATAGTTAGGAACCGTTCAAAGTATATTTGGTGGTTTGTTGGACAATAAGGAGGACAAAAAAACATTCCACCGAAAAAATAAAATCGGCGTATTCTATGGTTAATAATGATCGTGCAACACTAATTTCATTCCGTGTTGACCGTACAAATCGTGAATTGTTCGTCCGTTCATTGCGGATGCCGAATGGACGGCAACTGTCCGGTTCACGCAAATCACGTTTTTAACACATTGGGAAACAAAACCAATATCGTGAGAAACCATTATTATTGTCATTGTTTGATTTAGTTTGGTCAAGGTATCGGACAAAATTTGTTCGGAAGCGGCGTCGATATTATTGGTGGGTTCGTCGAGGAGGAGGATTTCGGGATTTCCGCAGAGGGCGCGGGCAATGAGGACGCGTTGGCGTTGACCGCCGGAGAGGTTACGGAAGGGTGTTTCGGCGAACTCTTCGAGTTGGAGGATTCGGAGCGAATTTCGTGCGGCGTTCCGGTCTTCCTGAGTGTACCAAAGACCGGAAAACGAAAATCCGGTGCGAATACGTCCCATCAAAACAACATCCAATACCGACAACGGAAAACTAAAATCCACACTCAAAAACTGAGGTGTATAACCGACTTTGGAACAATTCAACCGCGGCGGACGGTCAAACAAACGGATGGAACCTTGGTCGGGTTTAAGGATTCCGAGCATTAGTTTTAGGAGGGTTGTTTTTCCGCCGCCGTTGGGTCCGATGATGGAAACAAAATCGCCGCTTTGAATGGCAAAGGTTGCATTTTCTACGACGGCGGGACCTTCGTAGGAAAAGTTCACTGATTGAAATTCAACAGCCGGCGGCATAAACTTAAACCCAAATTAAAAAAAATAATACTCTATGGGTGTTGTGAAAACGTATCTATTCAACTGTTTATTTGATTTCATTTCCTGATTTTCCGTCGGCGTTACGGAGAAATTCTTTGATTTCTTCTTTATTATCGTAATCAAGCAGATCAGCGTAATCAAGCGGCGTTTTACCTTCTAAATCTTTTACGTTTACATCCGCACCCTTTTCAACAAGATATTTAACAACTTCCAAGTTACCACTACTTACAGCATTAAAGAGGGGAGTTTCACTATTTTTATCTTTTACGTTTACATCTGCGCCTTTTTCGACAAGATATTTAACAACTTCCAAGTTATCGTGAAGTGTCGCACAGTGAAGAGGTGTTATACCATTATGACCTTTTATATTAACATCCGCGCCTTTTTCAACAAGATATTTAATATTCGCCAAGTTATCATAAGGTACATCACGGTTGAGGACATCTTCTTTACTCCGTATTAGTTTCTGATCGCAACCCGTCAAGAATAAAACCAACACAAACAATCCCGTTAAAAGTGTAGAGAAAATTATTTTTTTCATAATAAATTTTTTTGTATTGTGTTTGAGGTTTGAATTTTGTTCCGTGAACAAACGGATTTTCAAAACATTTGTTAATAATTTACACATACACAAAAAAAATGGAATTAGGGGGATATATTTATTGCATTTTGAAAATTTGTACCTATTCCGTATTTTGTTTTCTCAACGCAGATAACACGGAAGAATCGCAGAAAGACACCGAATTTATTTTTCCGCATCTTCCGTGTTAAAAAAACAAACCAAGCAACACACGCCCGCTTTTCACCGCTCACCATTTTCTTTCGCCCCCCTGTTTTTTACAATCTTTACTGATATAATACCACACATTCGTTTTGAGAAATATCAAACCAATATATGTTAAAACAATACGTTCTTGTATTTTACACAATTGTATTGTGATTTTTGGCGTTATGTTTTGGTGATTGATTAAAAGTTTTCAGTTTTCGATAAATCTTGCTCCTCATTTTATGCAGCCTTTTCCTGAAAGGAAAAATCAATGTGTTTGGAATTTGACCTGAGTTCATACGGAATCCGCGTCCCCCACCTCCATAACGCCTCCCCCGCAATCCTCTACGAAGAAGCCCTCTCGCGGGAAAAATCCGTCTTGGCTTCCTCCGGCGCGTTGATTACGAGTTCGGGGCAAAAAACCGGACGAAGCCCAAAAGATAAACGTATTGTCAAAAGTCAACCAAGCAGCACGGATATTTGGTGGGGAGATATCAATCTCCCAATGACCCCCGATGATTTCGACGAAACCAAAGCTCGCGCCGTTGATTATCTGAATACACGGGATTTGATTTATGTTGTGGACGGTTACGCCGGTTGGGAACCCAAACACCGGCTCAAAATCCGCGTCATTTGTTGCCGTGCCTACCACGCTCTGTTTATGGCAAATATGTTGATCCGACCCGAAAACGACGAACTCTCCCGTTTCGGCACACCGGATTTCGTTATCTACAACGCCGGTCAGTTTCCCGCCAACCCAAAACAAAAATCAGTCGGCAGTCAAACATGTGTGGCGTTTGAGCGGGGCGAGTTCGTGATTCTCGGAACACAGTATGCCGGCAAAATGAAAAATAAGAATAATTACAAAATGATTGGAACACGTTCGTTAATACGACATTTCTGTTGCATTATCATGTGTTTAATGTGCAGTGTGGGGACTGTTTTTGCTAAAGGAGAGTTGCCACAATTGGTTGGCGACGGCGTCGCTGATGACACTAAAGCGATTCAAGCCTTGTTGGATTCCAAAGCAAAAAC
>JAITQV010000034.1 GCA_031288765.1 Planctomycetaceae bacterium | reverse complement strand
TTCCCTAAAAGCAGGTAAACAAACGATTTCCGAATAGTTACTTACCGGAAAAATATAAAATCGCTGAAATATCCCTTATTTCAAAAACAATTCAAAACTAAATAATTCACAAATGAACGAATAGATGCAAGTATTACATCTTTTTTATTGTTAGCGAATGGTTGCGGCAATATTTCAGCCGTCAATCGTACTATTTTACTTTGGCGGTTCTTTCTCTTTACTTGGGAATTCTTTGACGCGGATGTTCCGAAACCGAACCGGATCACCATGACCAAGAAAACCCAACGAACCTTTGGTATTTTGCAATTCGGGATGTTCATTGCCGTCCATTGACGGTTTGCCTTTTAATTCGGCAACATCGGCATCAAGAATTGTGTTGTTATTCAAAACAACCCGGTAATGCGTCCCGCGAACAATAATCTCTTCGTAATTCCATTGACCAACCGGTTTGTGGAAATCGTTCTTTTCGGGAACCCGCCTGGAAGGAACCGAATAATAAATCGAACCGTGATATTGATACGGTTTAAGGTCTTTATAACGTTCGTGAAAATGATCGAGAACCTGAATTTCCGTACCGCCGCGAACCATAATTCCGTTGTTTCCGCCCGGCGGAAGCAAAAATTCAAAACGGAAAATAAAATCGCCGTACTCTTTGATTGTCGCCAATGTCCCGCCTTCTCGGCACACAATTTCGCCGTTCTCAACCGGATAACCCTGAATACCGTTTTTCCAAATCTCCGGCGAAAGCGTTTTGCCGTCAAAAAGCAGTTCAAAACCATCGTTTTTCTCTTTTTCCGTCAAAGCGTTCAATTCCTTGACACGAATATTCCGAAACCGAACCGGATGACCATGACCAAGAAAACCCAAAAAACCCTTTTCCCGATGAAGTCCGGGATGCTCCTTGCCGTCCGGTGTTGGTTTGTCTTTGAACTCCGCAATATCCGCATCAAGAACCGTTTCGCCGTTCAAAACAATTTTGATTCTCGAACCGGATGCCGTGATTTCCTCAAAATTCCACTCTCCGAGAGGTTTGTGATAATCATTTTTGTCGGCGTTGCGTTTCACAGGAACAACTCCATAAATCGAACCATGAAATTGATACGGTTTTGATTTTTTGTATTTTTCGGAATTATTGTCGAGTATTTGAATTTCCATACCGTGATAAGCGGCGTCTTTTGCCGGCGATTCCGCACGAATACCAACACCGTTGTTTCCGTCCGGCGGCAATAAAAATTCAAAACGCAACACAAAATCGCCGTACTCTTTCACCGTCAACAAATTCCCGCCTTTCCGGCAAACAATCGCTCCGTCTTCAACCGGATAACCATCGATTGCACTTTGCCAGATTTTCGGCGAAAGCTGTTTGCCGTCAAAGAGAAGTTGGAAACCTTCTGCTTTTTCTTCGGGGGAAAGCACATTTTGTGCCGCTTCCGCCGCCAAAAGAAAAGAACAAACAAACATTAAACAAAACCCGAAAGAAATTACTGTTTTCATAAAACTGTTCATAAAATTCTCCGTAATGGTAAAAAATTAGTTAAAGGTTAGTAGTTAAAAATTGTAGTTGGTAATTGTACAAGCATGGAATATTTTTGCAACACAGTTAATCCGTTTACGTTGCTGTTGATTATCCGTTTATATTGTTTCGTGATTTATATTGTTTAGTATTCCGTTGACGAAGGCGGCGGAGTGTTCTGTTCCGAATTTTTTAGCCAGTTCGACGGCTTCGTTAATCACCACCTCTTTGGGCGTGTCCATAAATAAAAGTTCATAAACCGCAATTCGCAAAATATTCCGGTCAATAACACTCATTCGTGATAACGACCAATGTTGCGCAATACCGGCTAATATTGCATCAATTTTTTCTTTTTTTTCGGCGGTTCCGTTGACCAATGTTTCGGCAAAACGCATAAGCGGTTCGTAATCGGGAAGTTCCTGCTTCAAAAACGATTCGGCAAACTGTTTACGCGAACCGGGGTTTAAGTCTTCCTGATAAAATAACTGAAACGCAACCGTCCGCGCTAATTTTCTATTGGCGTATTTTCCCGCAGGACGGTCTTGGGGCAAATTAATTGTTTCCATATTGAGCAGAAGAATGATTATAGAAACGATATGTTGTTTACGGTTTTATTGATGTTGTTTTGTTTTACTGTTGTTTACTGTTCGACCGCAAACTGAACGGGAAGTTTTAATACGGGTGTATCGTCAAGTCCGGTTTCAAGTGTAATCATGGCGACATTTTCTTCATCTGATTTCAGGAAGTTACAAACCGGAGCGTCTGCCGGCACTTCGAGCGTTAAAGAGTACAAACGCCGCCGAACCGATTCTCCGCCGAGATCGCGCGGTTCGGACAAGACCGTTTTCAGCCATACCGGTTTGATTTCCTTAATTTTTAAGCCGGCACGGAATGCGGCGGTTCCGGTGAACTGAACGGAAATATCTTTAACAATTTTTTGTCCGGCTCTGGTTTTTCCGAGAAGAACGCAGCCGGTTTCTTTGTTAAATCCTGTACCGGAAATGGAAACACCGCTGCCGGTGATTTGCCCGCGAACCGACAATTCAAAAGCCGGTTCGCTGGAATAATTCGATTTGAAAAAGAATTTTTCCTGAAATGTTCCGACCGGCAGCCCCGGTTTTACGGTTACACGACCTTCATAAACGGAGCCGGCATGTTTCCGCATGGAATCGGCTTTATCGGCTTCGTTTAGTTCCGAAGGCTGCAAATGAAGTTCAAAATGATCAAGGTCATTCCATTCGGGAATTTCGAGTTGGAGGGGTGTTTTTTCGAAACCGTAAAACCGGATGACTGCGGAACGGGATTCGGAAGCGGGAATAGTTGGAAACAAAACGGAAGCGGGACTGACAACAATCGGCGATGTGAAAATTCCTTTGATGGAAAGAACGATTTCACGGTTTTCCGGATCGTTGGTTACGATAGTTCCGCCTTGCTGATAAGGTCCGGTTGTTGCTCTTTCCGCATCGTAATGAACGGTTGCGATAGCGGTATCACCGGGTTTAAGACTTTTGGACGAAAGAACAATACCTGTACAAGTACAAGTTGTCCGGTTGACTTCGAGCGTCAGAACAGCGGTTCCGGTATTTTTGATAGGAAAATCGTGTTGTCCTTTTTCCTGAACGCCTTTAATTCCGAAATCATAAACGGAATTTTCGACAAACGCTTTGGCGTTGGGATTGGACGCTTTCGCCGCCGCTTCCAACATAATATCGGCGTGTTTTTTGTATTCCAATTCGGGATTCCACGCGTTAATCGTGAGAGCGGAAATTGAAGTTCCGATTCCGACCAAAACTCCAAGAATAACCGAAAAAACAATAAGAATCAGTGTTAATTTGAAAGAAGACATGATGACATTGAATTGCCGGAAAGGGTTCCGTTGAAGAAACAGGTTATTGATAATTAGTATTTATTCAGTTGTTAAACAATGACGCAAGAAAACTTCATTTTTTCCTAAGCCCGCAGGGCGAGATGTGCATAACCGGCGGTGAAGCGAAGCGCAACCGCCGGATCGGATGCTCCCCAACTCGCAAAGTCCCGCAGGGACGAGATTATGGTTGTGTTGATTGATAATCTCGCCCCGCGGGCTTAGGACAAAAAAACATTCCACTGAATAATTAACTAAAATTCACGGTTTTTCGACAACAATATCGAAAGTTTTCTGACCGTCCGGTTTCACTTCAAAAGTCAATTCCGTCGTATTCGGCGACGTGAATTTTTTAGCGACGGTTTGCGTCACATTGTATGAAGCAACATGACCATCCGCATCTGAAATATTTTCCGTAATTTCCGTTTGTGCCAGCCAGACCTTGTAAGTTCCATTTGGAATACCTTCGATCTGTTTGTTTCCGCCGGTAACATACGTTCCATCGCTTTTGATTGTTCCGAAATAGGATTCCGTGCCGTTGTCAAAAACGACATTACCTTTTGTAATTGGAGTACCGTCGGAAAACGTTACTGTTCCCGAAATCTTTATTTTGTCGCTACAACCGGTAAGGCAAAACATAAGCCACAGGATTGAAACAATAAAAACATTTTTTCTCATAAATTCTCCTGTTTTAATAATTGTTTGGAATTATTGTGGAAGTGTTGCGTTATTTCCATCATTGGCACGTGCCAAATTCCAGAGTAACGAAGTGGCAGTGGTTCCGCTAACACCGTGAACGGAACCATCACCAATAAGGAAATGAACGATGTCTCCGTGTTGACTTCCGAATCCGTAATGCCCCCAATGGTTACTTGGCACTTGATCCGGAACGACTCCGGGATCATTGAAGTTAGCAACAAGGCAACGATAATCCTGATGAATGAACCGCCCCACATTAAACACCTGATCTGTTGACCATGCGCTTAAATACCCGCCATCCCAACGTTTATGGTTCAAAAGATCGGAACCGACTGCAAATTTCGGAATAAACTTCTCACCAACAACAAGTTGATTACTGTTTCCGTCAGACCACCATGCCATCGAATCACGGCATTCCCAACCAGCCAGATGGCTCGAATGTGATTGATTTGTACCATCAAAAGTATTATCGAATCTTGGAATTGAAACACGCAACGGACCACTATAATCAGTTGGTGTTGCACCGCTTCGTGTTGAGAGAAAATTATATTCCGCCCAATAAGATTCAGTGGGTTTGGTTACGACAGCCACATAATCACAACGAGGACCACATTGTTGGCGCGGATCACTGGAAGAATCATCACGTTTGGCAAATCCCTGTCCTGTTGTGTGACGGGAAGGGCACAAATATGTGGAGAGGCTTCCGAAACCTTGTTGTTCTTCCGATGTCAAAACATCAACCGACCATTGATCGCCATTGTAGCCGTTAGGGAAATGCAGAAGCCCATTAGTGGGTCCCGTCATCCTGTCATAAAGAGTGTTTTGCTCGATGTAGGGATACAAGTAAGCCAGAAACGATCCTCTAGTACCAAAAATCACAATCGGCGGAAGCCCTTTACGGGTATCGTGAAAATTGTGAATT
>JAITQV010000023.1 GCA_031288765.1 Planctomycetaceae bacterium | reverse complement strand
CCAAACAACCAACATTGTACAAATTCACTGTCGGCTAACGCCGACGCAATCGTTCGGCGAACGATTGCCTACCTTTTGTTTTTACATCGGGTTGGGAAATTCCGATCCGTAGGTTGCGTTTTGCTCCACCTACAGTTTTGCACATTACACCCTTGAAAAATAGAGCATTACAATTGCCAATTGAAGAACTGCATTGACCAATTGAAGAACTGCATTGACCGGTTGAAGAACTGCATTGACCGGTTGAAGAACTGCATTGACCAATTGAAGAACTGCATTGACCGGTTGAAGAGCTGCATTGACCGGTTGAAGAACTGCATTGACCGATTGCAGAACTGCATCGGGTCAATGCAGAACTGCATCGGGTCAATGCAGAACTACATCGGGTCAATGCAGAACCTCAATTACTCAATGAAGAATCTCATATTTGGCAGAAGAACTTCAAAGATCAAAACATTGTATGACGAAATTGTCGAAAAAGGTCTCCTAAGCGGAAAATCGGAACGGCAAGCCGTAGGAACAGTTGTCTGAAACTCAAACCGTTGTTTGTACATTATGCGGTATCGTTATAAAATATTGATCTTTCTAGGAATAATTATTTTGTCGGTTCTTGGCTGGTATTATCCGCTGTTGGCGGCTTATCCGGCGGCAATATCGCCGTTGCTTATACCGATTCGGTTGTCCGGTTTTGCGTTGTTTGTTGGGTTGCTTTTGGCGTTTTGTTGTTTCGTAAAACATCGGATACTTTGCCGAACCGTCTGTCCGCTTGGTTTCTGTTTCCTTACAATCAGTAAAATACGAAACACAATCATCGGCACAAAACGATTGCCGCCGTATTCCGTAACGTTTCCGAAAATCGGAATTTTTCTTGCAATTTTTACCTGGTTTGGCTTATTGATTGGTGTTACCGGTTTTCTTTGGCTTGATCCGTTTGTTTTGTTTAGTTCACTGTTTCGCGGTTTGTCTCCTCTTTTACCGGTTTTTGTTATTCTGTTGGTTGTTTCTTGTTTTGTGCCGGCGTTTTGGTGTCGGCATTTTTGCCCGCTTGGCGGAACACAAGATTTTTTGTACATTCCCAACACAATATTTCGCCGCCGTTCAAAGATTCGTTTGTTGGAACGCCGCCGTTTTCTGGGGTTTGGTTTGAAACTGTTATTTTTAGGAATTTTATTTGAAATAAGCCGCCGTTATACGCAAAAAAATATCGTTTCAATTCCAATCCGTCCTCTCGGTGCTGTTTATGAAAAATTATTTTTGTCACGTTGTACACGTTGCGGTGCTTGTGTACAAGCCTGTCCCGCCTCACTGTTGAAAACACAATATTTTGAAACGTCAATTTTCAATTACGGTACGCCTTATGCGGTTTTTGATCCGGCGTGGTGTAAGGCGGAGTGTACGCTATGTAGTCAGGTTTGTCCGAGCGGTGCTCTCCGAAAGATTTTGCCCGCTGAAAAAAAGAAAACCAAACTCGGACTTGCGGTTCTTACATTTGAACATTGCCGTCTTTACGATGATCGGGAATGCAGTATTTGCGGTCGGGAATGTCCGTATGAAGCCGTAACTTTCGAATGGTCTGAATCGGAATACCGTAAAATGCCAATTATTGATACTGAAAAATGTACAGGCTGCGGGCGTTGTGTTGCATTTTGTCCTGTTGAACATAGCCGGACAAAACCGCTTCGTATTTGTAATTGTTTGCATAAATAATCAAAAGGTATTAAAACAATCCGAACCGCCCGAACCAAGAGTTGTCAAAACGAGAAGTATTTATTCAGTCGTTTGTTTTCAATATTAATGTTTTCAGTATTAATCCTAAATCTTAACCCCGCCAGGGGTGTAATGTGCATAACCGTAGGTGGAGCAAAGCACAACCTACGGCTCGGAATCTCCCAAACCCGATACAAAAACAAAAGGTAGGCAACCGCTCGCCGAAGGGCTTTCACCCACCGCCGCAATGTAGGGGCGAAAGATTTTTCGCCCCTACCACATATCCGAAGGTCGGCAGGCGCCGACGCAACCCTTCGGCGAAGGGTTGCCTACCTTATGAATTGTTAATCCTAAGATCGGCGAAACGCCGCCTACCTTTTAATTTCCCAATCAAAACAAAATTTGTCCTGCGTAATACCGCAGCAATCGGCTGAATAGGTACAAAAAGAATTACAAGAAAAGATTTGAAAACTTTGGTTTAATATTCTTTACAATACCAATCTTTGCGGTACAATAAGCGCTCCCTAAAATCCCAACCCAAAGGAGAAAACCATGCGTTCTGATATTGTAAAAAAGGGCGACGCGCGTGCGCCGCATCGAAGTTTGTTACGAGCCTGCGGAATTGACGAAAAAGATTTTAGCAAACCGTTTATTGCTGTTGTCAGTTCCCATGTTGACATCATACCGGGTCATGTTCACCTGAACGATGTTGCTCAATATGTTAAAAAATGTGTTATTGAAGCGGGAGGTGTACCGTTTATTTTCAACACGATTGGTGTTTGTGACGGAATTGCGATGGGGCACAACGGTATGAAATATTCGTTGGCGTCGCGGGAAATTATCGCCGATTCGGTCGAAACAATGCTTCAGGCTCATCAATTTGACGGAATGATTTGTATTCCGAACTGCGACAAGATAACGCCGGGAATGTTAATGGCGGCTGTTCGGTGTAATATTCCAACGATTTTTGCCGGCGGCGGTCCGATGGAAGCCGGTCGAACCGAAGACGGCAAACCGCTTGATTTGATTTCTGTTTTTTCCAAAGCCGCTGCAAAAATTAACGGCAAACTTTCGGAGACGGAACTTGCCGATGTCGAACGCCGGAGTTGTCCGACTTGCGGTTCGTGCAGCGGAATGTTCACGGCAAACAGTATGAACTGCCTTTGCGAAGCGATTGGAATTGCTCTGCCCGGCAACGGAACAATTCTTGCAACAAGTCAATATCGAAAAATTATGTATAAAAAAGCGGCAAAGTTAATAGTTGCCGCTTGCCGATTGCCGGACGGTGATACAAAGAAGCCGTTGTTGCCGCGTGATATTATTACGCACCAATCTGTTGATAATGCGATGATTCTTGATTTGGCGATGGGCGGAAGTACGAATACGGTGTTGCATCTTCTGGCGGTTGCGAATGAAGCGGGGCTTAATTATTCGATGAAGCGGTTCAACGAATTGAGCGAAAAAACACCGACTCTCTGTAAAGTGTCGCCGAGTTGCGATTATCATATTGAGGATGTACACAATTCCGGCGGAATTTACACGATTCTGGGTGAAATTCGCCGCGGTTGCCCCGGTTTGCTGAACGAAAAGGTTCCTACGGTTTCCGGTAAAAAACTTGGTAAGGTTATTGACGAGTATGATCTTCGTTCGCCGAAGGTGTTGGGTGAAGCGCAAAAAATGTATGCCGTAACAGCGGGCGGTTCCCGAACCAACAAGGGAATGAGTGTTAAACAAACGATACAAAATGTTTCCGATTTGAAATTATCGTTTGATCCTTACGATTGTATTCGATCTTGCGGCAAGGCGTATTCACAAACGGGCGGTTTAGCGATTTTGTATGGAAATTTGGCTCCCAACGGTTCGGTGGTTAAAACGGCGGGGGTATTGCCGAAAATGCTGAAACATACGGGAGCGGCTGTGATTTTCGATTCGGAACCGGAGGCTTATGCAGGAATTACGTCCGGCAGGGTAAAAGCCGGTGATGTTGTGGTTGTTCGTTTTGAAGGTCCCAAAGGCGGTCCCGGAATGCAGGAAATGCTTGGTCCGACAACAGCAATTAAAGGCGTAAAACTGGATGATTCTGTTGCGCTTATTACTGATGGACGTTTTAGCGGCGGAACTGCCGGAGCTTGTATTGGGCATGTCAGTCCTGAAGCGGCGGCAGGCGGTCCTATTGGACTTCTTCGGGACGGGGATATTATTGAAATTGACATTCCGGCTCGGACATTGAATGTCAAACTCTCTGATGAAGAACTACAATCAAGATCAATCCCGTCGCACGAATCAACAATTAAAACGGGTTATTTGGCGAAATACAAAATGCTTGCAACCAGTGCGGATACCGGCGGCGTATTGAAATGGTAAACGCAGGGAATAGTTAATAGTTAGCAGGGAATAGTTCATAGTGAATAGTGCCGCAAGCGAATTACCGATGATCTTATGGTAAAATTCCGGTCTTTTTTCAGTCCTTTGGCAAACTGTTATGCAGGCAAACCTTATTTTCAACCTGATTTTTCCAAACAAAATAACCTTAGTAGCAACATTTCCCATACCATAACAACCTTATTACCTTATTAAAAAATAGAGAAAAAGGTAATAAGGTTGATATTATGAGGAAATTTTGGCTACTAAGGTTATTTTGTTTGGAAAAATCAGGTTGAAAATAAGAGTTGTCCTGCGTAATAGTTTGACAAAGAACTAAATAGATACAAATTTTTTCTTAAAAGTTAATAATCAAGAGGTAGGCAACCCTTCGCCGAAGGGTTGCTTGCCGATGGCAATCGAAACAACCAACATTGTACAAATTCACTGTCGGCTAACGCCGATGCAACCGCTCGGCGAGGGGCTTTCACCCAACAGTTGCCTACCTTTTGTTGGCAAAAAACGTCGGTAACACCCTTCACACTTTGACACATTTTTGCGGTTCTCGTTGACACACGACTTTTTATAATTCCTTGTTGTATATCATATTAGAACTTGAATACATCGCAATTTTTCACCTTTAAGACCGGAAAAAGATGTTACAAAAGCCGGAAAACTCTCGAGAGATAAAAAAAATCTCTCAAGAGATCAAAACTATCTCTCGTGAGATGAAACCTATCTCTCGAGAGATCAAACCTACCTCTCGAGAGATATTAAAAAATCTCTCGAGAGATGAAACCTATCCCTCGAGAGATGAAAAAAATCTCTCGGGAGATTTTTTCACTTTTACACCAACAAACCGGTTTTTCACACATCCCAATTATTTAATAAGGAGCATCATGACCATTTTAACACTTAATTTGATTCCGTTGGTCAACATGATTTTTGACCATTCCGAAGCAACCGACATAACGGCAAAAAAGGAAAAGGATTTTAAAAATCAAAAGGTAGGCAACCAAAATAACCGGCATGACA
>JAITQV010000714.1 GCA_031288765.1 Planctomycetaceae bacterium | reverse complement strand
GCGGGTTTTCCCAGTCCGGTCGGAAGTGTTGCGGAAATTGACCGACCCGGCAGTGAACCGCTCGTCGCCGAAGTTATCGGTTTCAAAGATGATCTCACCATACTTTATCCGTACAGCGATATTACCGGTGTTCGGCGCGGTAACAGAATTCGACTCACAAAAACATTGCCTTGGCTCCGTGTCGGTGAAAATTTGTTGGGGCGTGTTCTCAATGCCGAAGGAAAACCTGTTGACGGTTTGCCGTTGCCGGTTCTTGAAGATCGGATTTTGTTCAATAATGATCCGCCGCCGGCAAGTTCCCGCCCGCGTATCAATACTATTCTCGCAACAGGTATTCGCGCCATCGACGGAATGCTGACTTGCGGATGCGGACAACGTCTCGGTATTTTTGCCGGTTCCGGCGTCGGAAAAAGTGTAACACTCGGCATGATCGCCCGTTACACCAATGCGGATATTATTGTTATCGGATTGATCGGCGAACGCGGACGCGAATTAAATGATTTTATCGAACGTGATTTGGGTACAGACGGTTTGAAAAAAAGTGTCGTGGTTGTTGCTACATCAAATGAACCGGCATTGATGCGGGTTCGCGCTCCCATGACCGCAATGGCAATCGCCGAATATTTCCGTGATCAAAGTAAAAATGTACTGGTAATGATGGATTCGCTGACTCGGTTCGCAATGGCACAACGCGAAATCGGACTCGCCGCCGGTGAACCGCCAACAACAAAAGGTTATCCGCCGTCCGTCTTTGCAATGTTACCAAAATTGGTCGAAAGAGCCGGACGTTCCGTAACAGGAACTATAACGGCGTTTTTCACCGTCTTGGTCGAAGGAGACGACCAAAACGACCCAATCGGCGATACCGTGCGCGGATTACTTGACGGACATATCTGGTTGTCACGAAAATTAAGTACACGGGGACATTATCCGGCAATTGATCTCATTGAAAGTATTTCACGATTAATGCCGGATATCTGCGACCCGGATCATCTGAAAGCAGCACGATTGTTGCGAAAAATGCTCGGTGTGTATCTTGATAACGAAGACCTCATTTCAATCGGTGCCTACCGAAACGGAAGTAATCCCGAAATTGATTACGCTATTAAAATGAAACCAATCATTGATCAATTCCTGCAACAAAATGTCGGCGACCGCGCTAAACTTGATGAAACCATCCATAAAATTAAAGAATTATTTTTGTCCGCAGAAAATACCGATCACCGCAAATAATATCACCAAAAAACCGTTCGACCGAATTGTCAGCCTTTTTCGTTTCATAAAAATTTAATTATAACGATAAAATGTATTCGGTCAGATCATTGATTTCTTCGTTTGTTAATCGATCAAGATGTTGATTGGTGTTGACGTGTTTTCCTTCGGTGATCAGTTCGCGAATCGTTCCGTAACGCCCGTCATGAAAATAAGGAGCTGTTCGCCAAACTTCACGCAATGTCGGCGTATCAAATAACGGACTTGAATCAACCGGTGATTGTGTGCCGACATCGTGTTTACGCAAATCCGTAAATAACGGAGCCGGATGACATACCGAACAACCGGATTGATTGAATATCCGGCGCCCGCGTTTTGCGGGTTCACTCAACTCCTGTTGACCTGAAACAGAAATAAGATATGGGCTCGGAACCGGTTTTAAATGACTCAAATAAGCATCAACGGCTTGTGCATTCTTTTCTGTTGCAGGTATCATCAATATTGTTTCAAAACCCTTTCGAACCGCCGTTTCCGCCCGATCCCGAACACCATGCGACATACTGGGCGGCGTTTTGTGAGCCAAAAGCAAACTTTTCGTATTCTTGGGATTGTCCGGTCCATCATTCAAAAGATCCCAGTTCAATGTGTCGCTTCGCCCGTCAGGATGACACGTTGCACAACTTTGCCAACGTTCCTGACACAAAAAAGCATCATGAAAAAGTATCTCTCCGTAACGAATTTCCGTCCAGACAGGTTCCGCTCCCAAACGAGCAACACTTCGCTCAAACCGAATACCGGGCGAAAGAACAAAAGAAGACAAAGGTATAAACCGAAACAAATTATTTTTTGTAATCTCTTCAGTAATCTCAGTATTTTCATTGTGATTATTATCATCATCAATATTATTAAACCGGTTTGTTTCGGAATTATTCTGTTCGGAATTGTTGTATGCTTGTGTTACGGAATCATCAAGGAAATTCCTGTTTCGTTTTCTTGGAATAACAAGGTGATCACGCGGCAAAATTCCGGCAACAAAACCTGTCGGATTGGAAAAATGAGGAACAATTTTTACAACGGAATCTTCAAAATACGCCGTTGCAAAAATCCTGTTTTTCGACATAACAACATGCCTGACGCCCTTCAGACCAACCGGAATTCTCATCCGCATCGGAAGTGAAGAATCAGAAGATTCCGGCAATGCGAGCGTTTCCGTTTTCCGACCGGAATAATTGTCAAGCATCGTAACAAAATGAGGCATGTTGATAAGTAAAACATCGCAACTTCCCGCAACAGCAAGAACCAGAAAACGGTTATCGTCCGAAAGTGAAAGTCCCCAAGGATTGGCGGAACCAACCGCATATTCGTCCAACCGGTATGATGTTACAACATTACGCCGGACAACATCAATAACAAAAAGAATATTTTCATTCATCCAACCGCCGATTACACTGTTGGGCATCTGCTGAAAATGTCCGATACCGCCGGTTACAAAAACATACCGCCCGTCCGAACTTAAAAGAATATCGCGGATATTGATGGCTCCGACATCAAGCCGAATTGTTTCAACCTGTCCGGTTTGCGTATCAATAAAACGGATACGCGATGAAATATCGAAACAAAGTGAAGAATCTTCGGGAAGATGTCCGGCAACAATCAATATCCGTCCGTCTGGTGTTACCGTTAAGGCAATCGGTTCACGTCCCGCTTTGAAATGTTTCGTTATTTTATTTTGTTCAATAACAGAAATCGTTCCGTCAAACCGGTTGGCAACGTAAATAACCGTTTTCCCGTTACACTGAAATACCGCAGTATCAGACGGAGTATGACCAACAGGAATGTCTGCGGTTATTGCGAATGTTTTCGTGTCAATAATTAGAAGATGTCCCGAAGAACCACCGCCAACTACCGCAAGATGTTGTTTATCGGGAAACCATCTCATACGATCAGGAATAACTGGTAAAGGCAGAAGTTCCGGTTCGGATTCACTTTCCGTATCAATTTTCCTGATTTGCCGTGAATCACATTCCAGAATATAAAGAAAAACACCCTTTTCATCGACCACAATATCCGACGGTCCCAGATATTCGTCCGAAAAAACCGGCAACGAAAAAAGTAAAACGGAAATAATTACCGTTCTGAAAA
>JAITQV010000684.1 GCA_031288765.1 Planctomycetaceae bacterium | reverse complement strand
ATTCACGATAAATTATTAGCAATTTACAGGGTTGCTTCTTCGAAAAACCGAGCAACTTGACGGGAACAATCATCGGAAATACTGCCGTATCTGTTACGGTCTTTCGCGGAAACAAGCCACAACTTGGGACGAACCGCCATTCGGTCACAAAACGCTTGAATTTGATCCGCACGGGTAATTGTGTCAATATGTCCATGAACAATCATCATCGGTTGATGAACATGTTTAAGAAGCGGGTTGGGATTAACAAACCGGCATCCGTACCAAATCCCCAAAATAAAACGCCGCCACGCATAGAAAAAAGAAATCACCGGACATGTTACGGAATAAAGCAACGCCCGAAAAAAAAGCGGCACCAAAAGAATAATCCGGCGCCGCGAAATTCGTGAGGATTGCCGAACGGATTTAAAAAATATTTCACGGCAATTTCTATTAAAAAGCCGGTTTTCCGGCATCGGAGCATCCAAAACAATAGCTCGCACCCGTTGATCAGTTCCCGCAGCACAAAGTGCAATATTGGCTCCCTTTCCAAGCCCGAAAATACCAATACCTTGAGAATCCGTTTCCGGTCGCGAACAAAAATAAGTAATCGCCGCACGAACATCATCCATGTCAGTTGTCGTAATCCACGGCGTTGTTTGTATGTGGTAATCAAAATCGCTCTTGCCGTGATTACGGAAATCAAACGTTAATACGTCAAATCCCCAATTAACAAGTTGTTCGGCGTAAGGGCTGACACTCAGTTGATTTCCGTTAAATTCGTGGCAGAACAACACACTGCCTTTTCTAACACCCGATTTATGGCGGAGAAACGTTCCCCGAAGAGTAATTTTTCCGCGGCTTTGAAATTCAACCTCTTCTCCGTCCAATGGTTGGTTCGCAAAACGAAACGGCAACCACGGCGTTCCCGAAAAAAGATTTCTGGAACGGCGATACGGCGATAAAAAGAAAATCCGCTCTATCAGATGTAAAGCAAGTGTGAATGCGACGGCAATAAAAAGCGGGATAACAGTATAGTAAAGCGTTGTGTACACAATATTTGCCAAAATGTAACCGATAGAAAACACCGTAACTTTTTCAAAATACAATTATTATTCAAAAGATACGGATTCTCCGTTTTTTCCATTTAACAAACCATTTTCCATTTTCGGGTGAAAATTTATGGTTTTTCAAATTGAAATTTTCAAATGTATGTTTTAGCGGTCATCCCAATAATGCAGGCAAGGCAAACAAAACAAAATTGCAAAAATTTTACTGTATTGTTTGGGAGAATCGGTTTAATTTGGGTAAATGAGTTAAAATTTTCCTTTGGATATTTACGATTGATCTCTCCTTAAAATCGGCGTAATAATAGCAACCTTAGAAAAAAAGTACAGGGCATCCGCCCCCCAAAAAATGAAAAAAACCGAAAAACCCCACCAAAGAGGGGTATTTTCTTTCTTTACCTATGAGAAAATAGATAAGATTTTTTTACCGGCTGTTTTCGGTGAACGATTTTGAAGGAAATACGCCACTAATCAATTAACAATTGCCAATAAAAACAAATAAAACTAAAAACGACAATGGGTATTATCGCTATTCAATATCAAACGACGAATGATTCGCCGCTTCTTGTGGCATTTAATCGGGAAGAAAAGATTAGCCGTTTATCGCAGGCGCCGCGAATTCAATCGGGTCGTCCCCGTGTTGTTTGCGGTATTGACCGAAAAGCCGGCGGAACATGGGCAGGGGTTAACCAACACGGTTTGTTTGTTGCGGTTATCAATTGTCCGAAACGATCGGTTCCGCCGGAACCGCGGTCACGAGGAGTGCTTTGCAAAGAACTTTTAGGCGCAAAAGATGCGGAAGAAGCGTTGGAAAAGGCTTTTCAGGAACTTTCGACCGGTTGTTATGCCGGAGGACATTTTTTGTGTGTTGACCGTTTTACCGGCGGGATTGCCTACGGCGGCGATGAAGTTGAAATCGAAAAATTACAACCGGGTTTGCACATTCTTACTGCCACTCGGTTGAACGATCGTGATGATCCGAGGCAGGAATTTGTTCGGCGGCTTTTGACTCTCCAACGTCTTGATTCGGCGGTTTCATTTTTGGCGGTTGCCAGCAAGACATTTGCCCGTAAACCGGATGAAAATGGAAAACGCGGTATTGTGATTAGTGAACCGGATTTTGGCACGGTTTCCTCAATGCTTCTTTCGTTAACGGAACGAACTCAACGTTCTATTATGCAATACGCTGCCGGTCCTCCCAATGAAAAACCGTTTGAAGATGTTTCGGCGTTACTTCGGCAAGTTCTTTCGACGGATCGGGCGAACCGTGCCGCTGCCGCCGCCAAAGAAGCCGCTGCTGCCGCGAAAGAAGCCGCAAGAGAAACTGCCGTAAAAGAATTTGCAAGAGAAATTGCCGTCAGAGAAGCCGCAGCAGCAACCACAACCTCTTAAACACTTAAACCATCATTGTTGCAAAGTTTGATCTTTAATCATTCACGCCAATCTACAACGATTGCCTACTTGGCTGTGTCATTTGTTGAGCAATTGTGTAAAACTAACCTATTTTCAACATGATTTTTCCGAACAAAACAACCTCAGTAGCCAAGAAGTCCGCATACGATTAACCTCATTTAAAAGGTAAAAAATGAGACAATGAGTTCGGTTTTTGGGAGAAATTATTTACTTTTTATGTTAAATTAGATAAAAAAGGAAGTTTATCCTGCGTCATTGCTCAAGAAATGGCGGATTTGAGGCGAAAAACCGAAAAAAACTCTCGAGAGATTTTTTTTATCTCTCGAGAGATAGATTTCATCTCTCGTGAAATGGACTTCATTTCACGTGAAAAAGAGTCCGTTTCTCCTGACTT
>JAITQV010000572.1 GCA_031288765.1 Planctomycetaceae bacterium | reverse complement strand
ATTCAAAGCGCGATTGTCCCGTGATAGTGGGTTGTGGGTTGTGATTTGTGGTTTGGGGCGCAAGAGGTAGGCGACCTTTAGCCGACAGTGAATTTGTGCAATGTTGGTTATTTGGGTTGCCTATCGGCAAGCAATCGCTCGGCGAGCGATTGCCTACCTTTTGTTGGCAAACTTCTGGCGGTTGTGCGCCAAAACGCGCGACGCGTTTGCAAGACCGCGCGGCGCAGATACTCCCCCGCATGACACAGATATACTCAAAATTGCCGCAATGTATTAACTCCGCTTGCGGCACTCTCCACTATCAACTATAATCCGATCCGTAGGTTGCGTCGGCAACAGTTGTTTCGATTGCCTATCGGCAAGCGATGTTTCGGCGAATGGTTGCCTACCTTATGAATTGTTAATTGTAAGATAGGTGAGCGGTTTTCCTGTTTTTTAAAATTCAATGGACTCAAATTTGGAAACTCGTATTAAACTAATCCAATCATTTCATAATTCTCCGACGGAACTTGTTTTAGCTCTTTCGGGCGGCGGTTCTCTTGTTTTGGGGGATCTTTTGACGGTTCCCGGAGCCTCGCGGACTTTGATCGAAGCCTCTGTTCCTTACTCGGAAGAATCGCTCAACCGGTACATCGGGCGTGTTCCCGAACAATACTGTTGCCAACGAACCGCCCGATATATGGCAATGACGGCATTTCATCGCGGTATCCGGTATCTCCGTTCAAGAAAAACGGAAAATTCCCCTGTTGACGGAATATTCAATACAAGATCAGTTGATGTTTCGCATATTGATGACACGCGGTTTTATGCTAAAAATAATGCGGAAAAAATGGAGGAGGATGATCTGAATGATTATGTCAATTTGATTGGGATTGGCTGTGCGGCATCGTTGGTAACCGACCGGAGCAAAAAAGGGAATTACCGGTTTCATGTCGCAACACAAACACTTCGCCGCACGATTGTTTTTTCGCTTCAGCTGACGAAAGATGTCCGAACACGGCAGGAAGAAGAACGCCTGCTTGCCGACACAATCCTCAATGCCATCGAAACAACACGGCACGAAATACTTTCATCAACACCTTCATCAACACCTTCGCCGACACCTTCACAAACACTTGTACAAACACTTGCACAGTTACCGGAGGAAGCGGCGGAAGATCATTCGCTTTGCAACACATTCGGAGCCGGAACAACCGATACTTTTCCGATTCGGGAATTTTTGCCGCTTGATTTGAAGCCGAAAGAGGTGATTGTCGGCAGACAAACAATCGGATCACCGCCGTTAGTCGAATTATTTTTTGGTAAAATCCGGGCGGTTCTTTGGAAAAGCGGAACGATTCAACATTTTGAATTATGGAAAAATTCATTGGATTCAAAACAGGAACCGCCGCAAATTTACGATCCTTCTCAAAGAGAAAAGGAATGGACTCAGGCGATTTTTCCGGGTTCTTTTAATCCGATTCACAAGGGTCATGTGGAAATGATTGAGATTGCCGAACACCGTTTGGGGAGTCGTGTTGCTTTGGAGATTTCCATTCAGAATGTTGACAAACCGCCGTTGGATTATATTGAGTTGGAGTATCGGCTCAAGGCGATTGAAAACATGCGTCCCAAACAAGCGGTGTGGTTGACGCAAACGCCGCTTTTTGAAGACAAATCGGACATTTTCAACGGAACAACTTTTGTTGTGGGGGCGGACACGTTACGGCGGTTTAGTGATTTACGGTTTTACCATGAAAGCACGCATCAATTGCATGATGTTTTGCGGCTGATTGCGTTTCACAATTGTCGTTTTTTGGTTTTTTCCCGGCAGGGTTCTCGTGAAATAGAATCGCTGGAAACATTGAAAATGCCGGACATGTTACGAAGTCTTTGTGATGAGATTCCGCCGTCGGTTTTTGCAATGAATATTTCGTCCAGTGATTTACGGCGAAACGAATTTTGAACAAATCTATTCAATCAAGGTAGGCAACCGCTCGCCAAAAATCCATAAGGTAGGCGACCTTTCGCCGAAACATCGCTTGCCGATAGGCAATCAAAACATCCGACATAATATAAATTCACTGTCGGCTAACGCCGACGCAACCCTTCGGCGAAGGGCTGCCTTAAAGTCCCGCAAGGGTAGGGTGTTCAAAATTTGGGGGTTCTTTTATTTTTAGTGAAAAGGTATAGAATAGTCATTATCGATAACCTATTTGTTATCAATTATTTATGAAAATACAGAATTTTTTACTAAGCTAAAAGGAGAATTTATGAAATTGAAAACCAAAAGCGAACAGCGTCTGGAGAAAAAAATTGCGACTTGCGAACAGCAATTGATCGCAAACAAAGAAAAAGCCAAGCAGAAGCTTGACAAAGCGGCACACGAGCTTCAGGCAACTAAGTCCCGTTTGAAACTTGTGGAAGGTCAAAACCGACAGTTAAGCCAACAGTTAGAGCACGAACAAAAAAACAACAAAAGTCAAATCAAGGAATTGTCCCAAGCCTTGAAAGAAATGGAGCAAAAAGCCAAATATGCCTTTCCTTCTGTTGCTATTGACCGCCACAAGTTTGATGAGTTTATCGTCTCTTGTGCGGTGGAACTTTGTACGAAATGTCATTGCAGTTTACGTTCTTC
>JAITQV010000550.1 GCA_031288765.1 Planctomycetaceae bacterium | reverse complement strand
AAAGGAGATTTACAATGGAAAATTTTGTTAGATGTGTGTTTGTGGTGTTGTGGAATTTTTTTGAGAAAATTCCAATGTTAAAATGGGAAAGCCTGGTAAACCAGGGGGGGGGGGGCAGGATTAGGTAGAGAGTTAAGAAAGGAAAACACAACATGTTGTTGGTTTTCCCAACTCTTTTCTACCAAATATTCAACTCTTTCACGTTCTTCACTGTTCGGCTTTACGTTGGTCGAACTTCTTGTGGTGATTGCGATTATCGGCGTGTTAATCGCTCTGTTATTGCCTGCGGTTCAGGCGGCTCGTGAAGCAGCGCGGCGGATGCAGTGTACCAATCATATCAAACAACACGCATTGGCGGTTCATAACTACCACGATGTTTTTGACTCCGTCCCCGGTTTCGGTTGGGGAATGAATCAGAATTACTCTGCTCATGTCGGGCTTCTCACATTTATTGAACAACAATCGCGTTATCAGCTGATTGAGTCTGTCAAGGGCGATCACAACGGTTTTGTGGCGGTTGTCAGTCCGGTACGAAGTAACCCTTATTCCGATTTCGAAGCATGGAAAAATCCAATTTCCGTTCATTGTTGTCCGTCCGACAGTAATACACGCACCGGATGGAATAATTACACTGCTACAAATTATTGTTTTTCCTTTGGTGATTTTGTGAACGAAATGTATTGGCACTGTTATTCAAGTACCGGCGTGGAACCAAACAATAAACGGACATTTTTTCAGCAAACACGTAGCGGTGCATGGAATCCTAGCTATGCCATTCCGGCACCTGTTTCCTTCACGGCGGCAACCGACGGGTTGAGTAATTCCCTCCTCATCAGTGAACGGGTTTCCAAACCGGACGACCTTTATTCCCCTTCGGAATACAACTCTATCAAAGGAGGAATTCTTGGCGGGGAAACATTAAGTTGGACAAATCCGCAAGTCTGTCTGACTTATAAAGGAAACGGTAATACTTACGCCAATTATCCAACAGGGGCTACTCCCTACGGAAGTCAGGGAACTCATTTTGGTTATATTGGTCACTGTTATGCACGGTTTAATACCGTTTTACCGCCGAATAGTCCGAGTTGTGCTTATGCTTCCGGCGGTAATCTCCATACCGATACTTCTCTGTTACCTCCGACCAGTTTTCATAGCGGCGGTGTTACTGCCGGAATGGCTGATGGTTCGGTACGTTTTATTTCCGACACTATTAATGTAACTTTCGGTATTAATCCGCCGGGTTCAGGACCGTATGCCGGACAACCTGTTTCAGGCAAAAGTATGAAAAATCAGGACTATTCCGGGGAATCGGCATTCGGCGTTTGGGGAGCTCTTGGCTCCATTTGCGGCGGAGAAGTTGTTACGGTGCATTAATACGTTTCTGAGTAACTGTCTGTTTTTAAATATTAAATAATCCGGCGGTTTCCCCAAACCGCCCTAACTTTGTTTCAAATTTTATGACTTGCCTGTTTACGTTCAATAAAAATTGTATTGCCTGTTTTCTGTTATTGTTTCTCTGTTTGTTTTTTTGTTTCGGATGTTCCGGCGGTAGTCAACTCGAAGGGCTTGTTCCTGCAGAAGGAGTCGTTTATTTTGACGGCAGTCCTCTTGCAGACGCTGCTATCGGGTTTTATCCTGACAATCCGGCAAATCGTACTGCGGCGGCAAAAACCAACGCCAACGGAAAATTTGTTATGACAACACTCAATTCCGGCGACGGTGTTGCTTCCGGAGAATATAAAGTAACCATAACAAAATTGTCCGATACGAAAATAAAAGAAACAAATTCGAAGGAAGAATACATGAAGGAGTCCTCAAAAGCGAAAAATGAGGTGAAATCACTGATTCCTGAAAAGTACGGAATGTTCGGTCATTCCGGTTTAACGGCAACTGTTCCCCAAAAAGGAATCAAAACGTTGAAATTTGAATTAACCAAATAAATTAACCAAATAAAATTAAAGGAGAAAAATTATGAAACGACGTGAATTTTTGACAACCGTTATGGCAATCAGTATTGTTGCCGCCGCGTTTTTCAATTTGTTACTTCACGCGGAAACAACTCTTGTTCCGACAAAAAACGATACGGTAAAACTCCGTTTCAAAGAGGATGGAACATTCAAAATTGCTCAGATTACCGATCCCCATTTTGGGATTTTGTACCCAACCGTCCCCAATAATGATAAAGACTCTATCAAACTCATTGCGGAGATTATTGAAATAGAAAATCCGCAACTGGTTGTTTATACCGGTGACATTATTGTAGGCGGTGATATTTACAAAGGTTGGGATGATATTCTCCGCCCTTGCATTGAAAGTAAAACACCTTGGGCGGTCGTTTTGGGAAATCATGATGACGAGGCGGGAGTGAACCGTAAACAAATCATTGACTACCTCAAAAATAAACCGTACAGCGTAACCGAACCCGGTCCTGAAAATATTACCGGAGTTGGAAATTATGTTCTTGAAATTCTCAACGGTGAAAAAGTTGCGTTTTTGTTGTACTGTTTGGACTCCAACGCTTACAGCCCAATCAAAGAAGTCAATGGGTTCGATTGGTTCAGACCGGATCAAATCGCGTGGTATAAATCACAAAGTCATGAATACACGAAACAAAATAATGGTCAACCGTTTCCGGCATTGGCGTTTTTCCATATTCCGCTTTGCGAATACGCGGAAATGATACATTTTAACGGGTCGGAACATTGGAGTCACAAAACCCTTTTGCTTTGCGACGGGAAAATGGTACCTTTTAAGGGAAAAATTATCGGAGACCGCAAAGAATACGAGGGTACCGGTGTTAATTCCGGTATGTTTCTCGCAATGCTGGAATGCCGCGACGTTATGGGAACTTTCGTTGGTCACGACCATCGCAATGATTATATCGGACTTCGTCATGGTATTGCCTTAGGATACGGGCGTTGTTCAGGAACATACATCCCGGAACTGCATGGAGCAAGACTAATAGAAATTTCCAACTCAGGCGAACGGTCATTCAAAACTTGGATTCGCCTGTATGGAGGCGAAAAAATTCACGATATTCAAGTTCCGCAACATCTGATCGAAAAAAAATAATTAAATAAATACTAAAGGTCAAGTGCAAGGTTTTGTGGGACACTTTTTCAGTAATATTAGTGGGACAGTCGTTGCCATGTTATAATAATTTTTTGTTGTTAATTTCTAATTTTTATAATCCTTTAATATTACAATGGAAAATATAATGTCGATTAAAAAACAGATCAACAAGTTGCGTTACAACGTCGTAACATGGTAACGTTTTATTGTCCGAGACATTCGTTACGCGAAGTCGCGGAAACGTTCAATGTGTTGAAATTGACGGTTCAACGTTGAGTTCAATTTTCTGCTGGTTAACGTCTTGAACGAGTTGATTTTTACAACAAAAAAACGGGTTCGGCAACACCTTCCAATAAATATTCGAAACATGTTGAACATCGTGTCTTTACGATTCATAAGAATCTCAAGGACAAAAGTATTCTTGGTCTTTTTGGACCGGATGCGATTTGCACTACCATGACGGAACGAGGTCGTCATGAGGTTCCCTAGCGTCGAACGATCGTTAATATTATCAAACGTCATGGTCTTGTTGATCATCGTGTCCGTGTTTGTCATCCTTCCCCCCCACCTGATTGGTATTTAAAAGACCTTGTTAGTAAGAAGGCGGAACTTGACAATGTTGATATTGTCGAAAAGTTGTATTTACGCGGCGGTCAAGATGTACAGTTATTTAATATGATTTCGCTTCATGGTTCATTGGTCTATTCTGTTGCGGATAAGGTGATCACTGCGGAAATTGTAATAGATGCGTTGATGGAGCATTGGCAACAATTCGGACTTCCCGTTACGTTCCATTCGATAACGATATGGTTTTTCAAGGTTCCCGAAAGAAAAATGCGATTGGTCGAGTCATCCGTTTTTGTTTGTCGCTTGGAGTGATTCCTATTTTTACAACGCCCTATGAGCAGGGATTTCAGGGCAAGATCGAACGGTTTAACGGCGAAATTCAACAAAAATTTTGACGTCGAAAAGAGTTCAAAAATATTCGACACATTAAGAAACATTTGAAAGACTATATTCCGGAACATTGTTTGCGTCAACAATTAAATATCGTAACTTCTTCGCTGCGTCGGACATTTCCAAAGTGATGGAAATATAATGAAACAACATTAAAAATAACACACAACACCATGATTATTTATCTTCGTAGAACAGATGAACATAGTTACATCTCCTTTTTAGAAAATGATTTTTTAGTGAGTCAACATTGGCTGAATCGACAGGTACGAGCAGAGATGGATATTGTCAAAGGAATCATCCGATTTTACGCGTTACGACGCGCAGATTGGAAAAAACATCGACTCATAAAAACAATAAAATTTAACGTTAAAAAATAATAAAAAATGAAAGCATTCGCGGGACTCCTGATGACAATTCACGACAGAAAAGGTGTCCCACAAAACTTTATACTTGACCACTACTTGTTGTTCGGAATTGGTATCGTCTTTTATTAAAGTTAAAATATTCATCAAGTCAAAATTTAGAATTTGAATAGTCTTCCAACAGGTTTTCCTTCGATTTGTGCTGCCAACTGAAATGCCCACAAAGCACTATTCTTTACCCGAAGATGCAATGTACAATAAAGCAAAAAAGAGGTAATACGCTGAACTTGGATTATATCAGTGCGTAATTGAAACCAATGAAAAACATCTTCTTCTCTAGTAAACCAAAAAGGGGGTTCTTCAAAAATTGTTTCTGGTGTTTCTCCAATATAGGTTAAATTCAAATTAAAATGAGATGTTAACTCAATAAAATCCTGAACCATATCCGGCTTCCGTCGTTTGTGTCGATTACAGATCAAAGCAACATAAATATTATCACCAACGGAGTCAATATGATCAAAGCTGCCATCAACATGGTACTGTTTATTTGACCGTTTCTCAATAAGGTATCTCTAAAAATTCAATAAAATTATTTGTAAGTCCTTATTTTTCAATAGCAAAAATTTGTAAAACTGAATTTTTAGAGGTGCCCAGTAATATTTTCCCTTCCGGAGACTTTCCAGTGACACTTGACGGGAATATTTTCTCTTTCGGAGACTTTCGGCAACCGCCGAAAATGATTTTCTGTTTTCCGCAAACTTTCGGTAGCCGCCGAAAATGATTTTCTGTCTTCCGCAGACTTTCGGCAGCCGCCGAAAATGATTTTCCATATCTATTCAGTGGTTTGTTTTCAGTATTAATACTGAATCTTAACCTCGATAGGGGTGTGATGTGCATAACCGTTGGTAGAACAAAGCACAACCTACGGATGTTTGCCAACAATTGGTAGGCGACCTTTCGCCGAAAGGTTTTCACTCATGGTCGATTGCCGATAGGCAACCCAAATAACCAATATAATATAAATTCACTGTCGGCTGACGCCGATGCAACCGCGGGTGAAAACCGCAGACCGGCAAAATTCAGAGACGGTAAGTCTATTGACTTTTCGGCAAATCATGGGATAATACAAGTTATAATGTTTTTTATTCCGGTGATTTAATTGTGTCCGCAGAGGCATAATGTGAACATGAGTAGTTGTGAGTGTCAATGTGTTACTTCCTATCATCGAAGGATTTTGGGTCAAAAATTACAAAGGTTTGAAGCAGATTGCTTTTGGTTCCAGTTTTCACCAAGCGATGGTCACGGATATTGGTGTTGATTTATCGCCGTATGAATTGACCCCGTTTACAACTTTTATCGGTACAAGCGGCACCGGAAAAAGTTCCATTCTTGATATTTTCTCTTTTATTTCGGATTGTTTGGAACATGGATTGGACGAGGCTCTCAACAGGCGGGGCGGGTTCGATGCCGTTCACAACCGCAACAGCGAAGGACCGATTTCGTTCGGTTTAATTTACCGAGCCTGTTCCGAACCCACTCCTCTGACTTACGCCATTAATATCGAAAAAAAAGCCGGAACTCAATATGCCTACATCGAAACCGAAGCAATCGTTTACCGGAATAATCAGCATAACGGTGTAAATCCGATTCTTCTTTTTCAAAACGGCGAAAAGTCGTTGAGGCATCTCAACCCTTGGTATGGTGCCGGAGTGTTGGAGTTGGAATTGGTCAAACGAACCGATGCCAAACATCTTGCTCTGGCAACCTTAGCCAATTATGAAAATTTGCCGGATGTTCCTCAATTAAAACGGCATCTTGACCAATTTCATCATGCCTGTTATTTTCCCGACAACGCCTCCGGTTTAATTCCGCGTTCGCACAAACAAACCAAAGGAACTTCTCTTGTTTCGGAGCTTAAACGTTTTCGCGGGAAGCACGGTTCCGAATTTCAGGAAATTTTGGACGTTATAGCGCGCCAACTTCCGGGTGTTGAAAAAATTAATTGTGAAACAAATGAATCCGGTCGGCAAATTCTTTCATTTTTTATGGCGGGTCAGGAGGAACCGTTTTTTGCTGATCAGGTGGGCGAGGGGTTGCTTCGTCTTTTTTTCCATGTTCTTTTGTTTGAGGATCCGGTTCCCATACCGCTTGTCGGAATTGAAGAGCCTGCCGCCTACATGGACGAAGAACAAATGAAAGTGTTTGTTAATATGGCACGGCGTTTTGTTAACGAAAAGGGCGGAACACAGTTTTTGGTTACAACGAATCAGTTTGCGATGGTTGACCAGATGGATCCGACCGAAGTTTGGATACTTTACAGAGACACTCAAGGCGACATCAAATCGACGCGGGCGCTTGACGAGCTTTCTTTTCAAGGGATTGACTTGAATACAATTGGTCCTTATTGGTATTCCGACTACATCTATCGCAAAGGGAATTTTTAAAATTATCTATTCAGTGGTTTGTTGGACCATGTGACGGTCAGGTAGGCAACTGTTCGCCAATCTTATGATTAACAATTCAAGAGGTAGGCAACGTTTCGCCGAAACGTTGCGTTGGCGTCAGCCGACTTTCGCAAATGTGGTAGGGGCGAAACATTTTTCGCCCCTACATTGCGATGTTTCGGCGAAGGGTTTTCACCCGCCATCGCCTACCTTTTGATTATTAACTTTTAAGTATCTATTCAGCAGAATGTTTCAATATAACCTTATTTCCAACCTGATTTTTCTAACAAAACAACCTTAGTAGCTCAGAATCTCAAACCAATCAACCTTATTACCTTATTGAAAAAATCAGATAAATAAGATAATAAGGTTGATTTTGTGAGGAAATTTTGGCTACTAAGGTTGTTTTGTAAGAAAAATCAAGTTGAAAATAAGGTTTGTCCGGCATCATAGTTTGACAGAGAACTGAACAGATACAAATTTTTTTATCACGGTTGTTGTAAAACATTCTGTTGTGTGATAAATTTTTTTTGTAATCCGAAATTTGGTGTTTTGGTGTTACTCCCGAAGTAAAATATTATTTTGTAATATTTTGCGGTTTGTAACGAAGTTGAACCTCTGAAATTCAAATTGTTAAGGTGTAAACATGATTCAACATGATCAATTAATCGGTCTTTGTGATGAAATAGCCGCATTAGTTCGGCTTAATTTACCGCTTGAAACGGCGCTTCGTTATCGGAGCGGCGATCTTCCGGTTCGGCTCGGCAATCGTGTACGGGAATTGGCTGACCGTCTGGAATCCGGTCAGTTATTATCCGAAGCGTTACGGAAAGACCCGAATTTTCCGCCGGTTTACGCCGCCGTGATCGAAGCCGGACTCGAATCCGGCAACCTCACCGGCGCTTTGGAACAAATCGCCCAAAATCTGCGAATCTTACGGGATTCCCGAAATTTCCTGCAAGGGGCAATGTTATACCCCATGTTTGTCTTTACCGTTCTCTGGTTTCTCTTTTCAATAGTTGCTACGAAATGTCTGACAGTGTTTATTGATTTTTACCATAGTTTTTCTTTTAAATTATCGTATTTGGAAACGTTGGCGTTGATACTAAACCCTCTGAACCAATACCGTATCGATTTAGGTTTGTTAATTGTTCCGGTATTGCTTTGGGGGGTGTTTATTTTTTGGTGTGTCCGGTCAAAAAGATCAACACTCCTCACTCTCCGTACGCCGCCGTTGTTCTTTTGGCTCCGCAACGCCAATCGAAATCTGACACAAACGGCATTTGCTCAAATTGTTACGATGTTGATTCGGTCGGGTTTACCGCTTCCCCGTACATTATTACTGGCTTTTCAAACGGTCGGAATTTCGGTTTCGGAATCGGAATTGGAACAACAACTTCACTCCGTCAAAAACCGGCAGCCCCAACCGTCTTCCTCCAAAAAACTGTTACCGTTAAATCATCTTGTCAATTGGATTTTCAGTGTTTCCGATCAGACGGTTTTGCTTTCCGGTTTGGATCAATACGCCGAACTCCACAAATTTCAGGCGGAAAATTATCTGAAACGTCTTGAATTTTGGTTACCGGTGTTATTGTTGTTCTTGCTTGGCGGAATAATATTCGCCGCGTATTTTCTGGCAATTATTTTTCCTTACGGCTATTTATTATATCAATTATCCGGTTGTTGAATGTGGAATTTGGGGTTTGTGATTTG
>JAITQV010000418.1 GCA_031288765.1 Planctomycetaceae bacterium | reverse complement strand
GGTACGGAAGTTCCGTACTTAGGTACGGAAGTTTCGTTCTTAGGTACGGAAGTTCCGTTCTTAGGTACGGAAGTTCCGTTCTTAGGTACGGAAGTTCCGTTCTTGGGAACGGAAGTTCCGTTCTTGGGAACGGAAGTTTCGCTCTTGGGAATGGAATTGCCGTAAACGCTTATAAATGTTAAGTTTACAGGCAGGTTGTTTTCGGAAATCATTTTTTCATAATATTTTGAGGTTTTTTTCGTTAAAAGTTTGTAATCACAAGGCAGCGGCATTGTAGTTAATAGTTTAGAGTGAATAGTTAATAGTTCGCAAGCGGAATTATTTAATATGTTTGGGTAAATAGAACGCTTGCGAACTATCAACTATCAACTATTAACTATTAACTATTAACTAAAAGGTTGCCTACCTCTTGATTATTTGTTCCGAAAGATTATAAAAACAATTAGAATCATTTCAAAACTCAAAACTTTTGCGGCATAACGAATTATCACACCGGTTTGCAATGGGAAAAATTCTTGCCGATTCCGGTCAAACGGATAAATAATGATCAACCTTACAATTTTACAGTTTTACAATCTTATAATCATACAAAAATACAAACAATGATATTTAATTCTGAAACAATACGGAAATCCTTGTTGGAAATTGTTGCGCAACCGGATTACATACCGCAGAAACAGAAAAAGTTTTTGAAGGTTCTCGGTTTGACTTCCGACAATTCCGGTGAGTTACGGCAACTTATTAGGGAAATGGTTCAACATGGCGAACTGACGTATGGGGAGCATCGCCTTGTTTTACCGGCAACCAACACAGCGTCAACAAATTTGATTACAGGGCGGTTTCAACGGCGTCCGTCGGGTATTGGATTTGTTCGTCCGCGTGCAGTTATTGACGATGAAGTTCCGGTCAATGATATTTTCATTCCGCCTCGCTGGACACGCGATGCCGCTTCCGGTGATACGGTTGTTGTTGAAATCATGGAACGCCGCCCCAAAGACGATTACGGCACTTCCACGAAAAAACGCAACAAGAACAATTACGGGGATCGTTTCCGTTCCGACGAAGAACGCGAAGTTCGCGGTCGGGTTGTTGAAATTGTGGAACGGGCATCGAACCGTTTTGTCGGAACATATCATATTGAATACGGTTGGGGATATATTCAGATTGACGGTTCCGTGTTCAAACGGAAGGTTCCCATCGGCGACGCCGGCGCCAGTTCCGCACGAACCGGCGATAAAATTGTTGTCGAAATGATTAAATTTCCGACTCCCCACAATGACGGCGAAGCGGTAATTGTGGAAGTTCTCGGATCGCACGGCGTACCGGGTTTGGACACGTTGCTCATTCTACGGCAATTCGATTTGCCGGATCATTTCAGCGACGCAACCTTAAACGCCGCACGGAATGAAGTTGAAAAATTCTTTAAACATTTTCCCGACGATTCTGTTGCGGAAAAGGAATCTGTTGCGAAAAAACTTAAATCAATGAACCGGCTTGATCTGACTGATGAAACGATTATTACGATTGATCCCGCCGATGCCAAAGATTTTGACGATGCGGTTTCGTTGGAAAAGCTTGATAACGGAAATTGGCGGCTTGGAGTTCACATTGCCGATGTAACGCAATTTGTTGCGAAAGATTCGCCGATTGACAAGGAAGCGGTAAACCGTGCCGTCAGTGTTTATTTGCCGGATCGTGTGATTCCGATGTTGCCGGAAGTTTTATCGAATGCTCTGGCGTCGCTGCAGCCCGATAAAATTCGTTTTACCAAATCGGTTTTCATGGAATTGACGCCGGAAGGAGTTCGGACGCATACGGAGATTTACCGTTCGGCAATCAAGAGTAAGCAACGTTTCAATTATACCGAAATACAGGAATTTTTTGACAATCCCGAAAAATTTCAACGAAAATGGAAACCGGAAATCTGCAAACTTCTGAAAAATTTGTACGAAATAATGAAAATATTGCGGATAAAACGGGAGGAACGCGGTTCTCTTGAAATGAACATTCCCGAAACGAAGATTGATCTTGATGATGACGGAGCGGTGATTGGGGCGCATGTTTATCCGTATTATGATTCCAATCGGGTGATTGAAGAGTGTATGATTGCCGCCAACGAATCGGTTGCGGATTTTATTGATTCGAAAAAGATTCCGTTTCTTCGCCGGATTCATGCGGGACCGTCAATGCGGAAGTTACGGAGTTTTACCGACTTTCTCCGGTCGTTGGAGATTGCCGATTGGGATGCGGAGGAACTTTATGAGCAACGGTCTGTAATCCAGCGGCTGCTCAATTTTGTACGCGGAACATCGCAGGAATATGCCGTGAATTTTTCATTATTGCGGTCAATGCAGAAGGCGGTTTATTCACCGGAATCGGAAGGGCATTATGCGTTGGCGTCGACGTGTTATTGTCATTTTACATCACCGATTCGGCGTTATCCTGATTTAGCGGTTCATCGGTTGCTTGAGGAGATTCTGGACGGAAAATCGCCCAAGCCGGAGTTACGCGAATTGGTTTTGCTCGGCGAGCATTGCAGCGACCGCGAACAACGGGCGGAAGAAGCGGAACGGGAACTTGTTAAACTCAAATTGATCGATTACATGAGCAAACATATCGGTGAACAAATTAAAGCGGTGATTACAACGGTTGAGGTATTTGGCGTTTTTGTGAGGGGGCTTGAGATTCCGGCGCAAGGACTTATCCGAATCGAAGCACTCAACGATGATTTTTACCGTTTTGATTGGAACACCAAAATCTTAGTCGGTCAGCGCAACGGTAATACACTTCGTATTGGTGATTATTTGTTGGTTGAAGTTGTTCGGGCGGATTCTGATGCTCGGCAGATTGACTTCCGCATGGTCAAACGTCTCAAATCGGACGAACCAAACGCAAAACTTAAAAATTCGCCAATCCGCTCTAAAGAACTAAAATCGAAACAAAAGTCAAAACAGAAACAAAAAACATCTGTAAAGAAAAAAAAGAAAAAGAAGTAATTATTCACAATCTATTTCCAAAAAGTAGGCAATCGTTCGCCGAAGGGTTTTCACCCATGGTTACTTGCCGGTAAGCAATTGAAACAACCAACATTGTACAAATTCACTGTCGGCGTTAACCGACTTGTCCTATGCCTTGCAAGGGCGATAGAACCTAGCCCGCCGCAACGCGGCGGGTAATTTTATCCATAAAAAACATCAAACGCCCTGAAAGGGCAACACATTTTAGTTAATAGTTTATAGTGAATAGGGCACCTCTAAAAATTCAGTTTTACAAATTTTTGCTATTGAAAAATAAGGACTTACAAATAATTTTATTGAATTTTTAGAGGGTGCCCCCAAGTAAATGTTTTTCCATTTACATTCCCCAAACAAACAATCAATTTAACGAGGTAAAACAATGAATCGCCGTCAATTTAACAAAACTATTTCCGTTTTTTCTTTGTTGGGACTTTCTGCGGTTGCCGGAAAAGCGGAAGAAAAAATTGAGACCGAACAATTGAAGGATGAATTTTTTCAGGTTGCCGCTCAAAAGCGTTCAGGTCAACCGTGGATCAATTATCCGACACGGACTATCCGACATCTTGCCGGTTATGAACCAAAAAAGAATCGAAAATACGGACACTTTGCCGGTATTCCAAGTGAAAAAACCGAGAAAACCGGTTTCTGGCATGTCGAAAAACACAATAACCGATTCTGGTTGGTTGATCCCGAAGGATTTTTAAACATCCATCGGGCAGTGTGCCACATCAACCCAGGTAACGGAGAACATCAGAAAAAAACGTTCGCGGAAAAATTCAAAACGAAAACCAATTGGTCTGAAACAACAATCCGGCTTCTCAAAAATAACGGCTTCAACGGAACAGGAGCTTGGAGTGATTTACACGCACTTCGTCAATCGCCGTTACAAAAGATATCGCCTATGGCTTATACGCTTAATTTGGCACTTATGGGAGAATACGGTAAAGGTCGAACGGAGAAAGTTCCGGGACATCTGAAGTATCCGAATAACGGGATTTTCGTTTTTGAACCGGAATTTGAAACGTTTTGTGACCGGTTTGTTGCGAAACAAGTTGCCGGTCTCAAAGATGATCCGAATTTGCTGGGCTATTTTACCGATAACGAACTACCGTTCAAAATGAATACATTGGAAGGATATCTGAAATTGGAAAATCCCAACGACGCCGGACGTAAAACCGCTGAAATGTGGTTAACGAAACGAAATAAAACCATCGAACAAATCGAAAATAAAGATCGTTGGGAATTTCTCGGTTATCTCGGTGATAAATATTCCTCCATTACCGCAAAAGCAATTCGAAAACACGATCCGAATCATTTGATTCTCGGTCCGAGATTGCACGACGACAACCGTATCCGCACCACATTGTTGAAAGCAATTGCCCAATATATTGATATTATTTCGTTCAATTATTACGGCGTCTGGACGCCGTTAAAAGAAGAAACAAAAGGTTGGACGGAATGGACTGGTAAACCGTTTTTGATAACAGAATGGTACACGAAAGGTATGGATTCCGGTTTGCCGAATACAACCGGTGCAGGCTGGAATGTCCAAACACAACATGACCGCGGACTCTTTTACCAAAATTACACGCTTGCCCTGCTCGAATCAAAAAACTGTGTCGGCTGGCATTGGTTTAAGTATCAAGATAATGATCCGACAGCAAAAAATCCGGAAGCATCAAATATTGATTCAAACAAAGGAATTGTGAATAATGACTACGAACCTTATACCGATTTGGTAACCCAAATGAAAGAAATCAATGAACAGGTTTTTGATTTAATCGAATATTTTGACTCTTGAACCGGACGGCGATTCGTTAATAACAAAGAGTTAATAGTTGATAGGAAAGTTCTACACCCACTGATTGGGGGTAAAACAATTTTCAAAGAAAAGCCGTTGTAAGTTTTTAATTTACAACGGTTTAGAGTTAATCGGGGCGACTGGATTTGAACCAGCGACCTTCTGACCCCCAGTCAGGATTATAATTTTTATAACTCTTTTTATATCAATAGTTTACAAAAAATCCTAAAATCTATCTTGAACGAATCTTGAACTAATATAAAATAAAATATCTTATAAAAACAGTTTTTTGTAACTATTGCTTGCCGAAAAATATTTCATAGTCTTAAAAATTTTCCAAAATATTTTAAGACTATTTTTAAGACTATGGAATATTTTTTGAAAAAAAATAACTTATCACCAGCAGGATGTCTTGACATACTATTTATTACTGGTAATATATTAGGAATGAAAGGAGGGAAATATCATGTCGCCGAGAACCGGACGCCCGAAAATCGGAAATTCAAGACCGCACAAATTTACAGTTTATTTGAGTGATCAAGATTTGGCAACGGCAAATGAGATTCGGAATCGGGACAAAAAACCGGAAGAAAAATTCTCCACTTGGTTGGCGAGAGTTATTTCTGAAACAATTCGGGAAAAAAAGTAAAAATCGGCAGTAATGCAACCGTTACGCAGAAACATTACTGCCAAAGTTCGACAGTTAGTCAAACCGCTCTCTATTATACTACCATAGCTGATATGGTCAAGAGCGGTCTGGTAAATAATTATTGACCGTATCGGCAGAAAGTTAACATGTTTAATGATTTTGTTTCGTACAGTTTTGATTCAAAAAAACTTCAGGTAATCATGATTGATTATGATCCTTGGTTTGTTTTGAAAGATGTTTGCCAATTTCTCGAAATTCAAAATATTCAAGATGCCTTCAATGGACTTGACTATGACGAGAAAGACACTTACACCGAAGAGCCGGACGGTGTAAATTACGGTGAAAAAATAATCAGTGAATCCGGTTTGTATTCACTGATTTATCGTTCTGATAATCAGAACGTAAAACGATTCAAACGATGGATTATTGATGAGATCATGCCGGAGATTCGTGAACAATCCATTACAAATGAAGTGTTTAAGTTTAACCCAATTGAATATTGTACAAAAATAAAAGACAATTCCTTCAAAGAATTTGTGAAACTTCATATTCTTTTAGGAGTGGGTAGAAAATATTCGGTACAATCCGATACTCTCTACCGAAATTACTTTTATTTTTGTACGCTTAAAAATTTAGTGCCGTTGCTTGAGGAAAAATTTTTCTATAACTTCAATTCCGCTTTTGGTAAATTGATAGAGCAACGAAAAATAAAAAGTGATTTCAGAAATAAAAAATGTGTCATGTACACAAACATCTCATTATTGAAAGATGAGGTAAGCGATAAAGAATTGGAAGAAACACTTTTCATTCCAAAAAATAAACGTTAAAAAACGTTGAAAACGAAATCGCCGGTGAGAGTATT
>JAITQV010000397.1 GCA_031288765.1 Planctomycetaceae bacterium | reverse complement strand
CGAAGCCGATTGATGCGAAATATCTTATTGACGTTATTCAAAAATGGTTGCGAAACCGTCCGTGAGGGGTTGAGATAAAACCGGCGTATCTATTTAGTGGAATATTTTTTTCTTTTAAGCTCGCGGGACGAGATGTGCATAACCGGCGGATTGGAATTGTATTGTCCTGCAAGGGCAATATAAGCCAGCCCGACACAATCGTCCGGCGAAGGGCTTTCAGCCCAACGATTGCCTACCTTGTGAATTGTTAATCAAGAGGTCGTACCTTAGGGATTCTGATCCGGCGGTTGCACTGCGCTTCACCGCCGGTTATGCACATCACACCCTGCGGGCTAAAACCGCAAGCGGAATTATTGCCGTTAGGCGGGAAATCCGCTTGCGTCCTCTACTTTAACTATCAACTATCCACTATCAACTAGTATATTTGTGAATGACTGACCTAGATACTCATATTTTATGTTTATTGTCGGTTTTTATTATCAATCAGCAAGTTTTTTCCCAAAAAACCGGAAACTTTGTATCTATGTCTATGCAAGAGCAATAATTTGGATATAAAATATAATATAGATAAAATATAACGGTTTGGTAAAATTATTGACGGCGATCAACCGATTTCAAAAATTCGTCTTGACTCGTTTCGCCGAAATCGGTTATAGTCATAATGAACGCCATGCTTCACTTTGGGAATTTTCCGTTTTGATTTGACCTTCCTTTCCTGATTTACCGCGAAACAAACATGCCTATATCGGATAAATTCGGCACAACAACACTATTTCCGGCATCCCGAACAGCGGAATCCGTATTATCGGAAACGTTACCGGAAAGGAAAATGTTGCGGTCTTCGGAACAATTGGCATTGGAACTTGACTTTGCCCGTATTTCCCACCAATCGGATACGACCAATCAATCACATCCGCATGTTCTTTTTTCGCCGGTTCATTACGAACCGGGTTATGCGTATCCGCTTTTGGTTTGGCTGCACGGTTCGGGCGGCGACGAACGGCAAGTTATGCGGATTATGCCGGGGATTAGTATGCGGAATTATGTTGCGGTGGCTCCGCGCGGTTTGACGGTTTCCGGCGGTTCAAACCAAACAACAACCAACTTCGATGTTTATTCCATTCTTCAAAGCCATTCCAAAGAGTGTTATGATTGGACGGATGCGGATGGCGGGCTTGCCGAAATAGAGCAACGCGTTTTTGATTGTATTGCGGTTGCGAAGGAGCGTTGTAATATTGCTTCGAACCGTGTTTTTCTGGCGGGTTTCGGAAGCGGGGGAACGGCGGCACTTCGATTGGCGTTGCTTTATCCCGAAAATTTTGCCGGAGCGGCTTCATTGGATGGGGCGTTTCCGCAAAATGATCGGATTTTGCATCGTTGGGAGGCTGCCCGATTACTTTCCGTATTTCTTGCTGTCGGGGAATCCGATTCCCAAATTTCTTCCGAATCGGTTTGCCGGGTTTTGGAACTTTTGCACACGGCGGGTATTACGGTGAAATTCCGCGAATACGCCAAAGGACTCACCCCCTCAATGCTTCAAGACCTCAACCGTTGGATAATGGATATTGTTTGCGGTTGAATGCGGACTAATCGGAAAAATTACTCTTGACACAAAATTTGAGATTCCATAAACTTGCCGAACCGTAAAAGAAAAACGGTTCATTATTGAATTTACCAACTCTTAAATATCGATTATTCTTTGATTATGTTATGGAACAACAGGGTTGTGCGGCGGGGATTGATTTTGGGACGGTACGAATCGGAATTGCCTTGAGCGATCCTGATCGGATTATCGCAAGCCCCTACGAAACTTATACCCGCCAATCCCCCGAACATGACGCCGAATATTTCCGGCAATTTGTTGAAAAAGAACATGTTGTCCGGTTTGTTCTCGGAATACCGCTTTGTCTCAACGGCGGTCTTAGCGAAAAAGCGAAAGAAGTTCTCCAATTCGGACAGTGGCTTGAAAAAACAACCGGCATCGGAATTGATTATACGGATGAACGTTATACTTCCGTCGAAGCGGAACACTTTTTACGCAAAGCCAAATTAACCGACAAAAAACGGAAAGCACGGCGTGATAAAATTGCCGCCCAAATTATTTTGTCTTCCTATCTTGAATCCGGTTGTCAAGGAATTACGGATTTTTCAGGAATTGAAGATTGATTCGTTCAAAAAACGGCGGCAAACGCCGATGATAAATTAAGACGTTATATAATAATGTCGGAATAAGTTGTTGTAAAAAAATTGTAGTTGTTTTGATGGTTGTTTCAACGGTTTGGTTTTTTTGATTTTAACACTGTTTTGAGTTTAACATTGTTTTGATTTTAACACTGTCTTGATTTTAACCGCTCTGATTTTAACCGCAGAGTACGCAACATTTTTCGCAAGGGATTCAATATAAAGGATTCTTATATGGAACGGATTCGGGAGTTTGGTTTATTGGTTTTGGTGATGTTGGGAACATTGGCGGTATCCGGTTGCCAGCAGGCATTGTTGACGGCGCTTGTTCTGGTCAACGGAACCGATGTAAAACCCAAATATGAAATTTTGCTCAAAGGCGAAAAACGTGTGGCGGTGGTTTGCCGTTCGCTGGTTTCCAATCCGTATGATGTTCAAAATGCTCCGCGTGAGATTTCGCGTCAGGTCTGTAAATTGATTGATCTCAATGTTCGGAACAAAAAGCTAAAAGTGGTGGAACCGGCGAAAGTTGAGACATGGCTGGACAATTGCAACAACGATTTTGATAATTTTCTGGAGATTGGGCGGGATAAAGCGATTAATGCGGATATTGTGATTGGTATAGAGATTCGTGGTTTTCAGATTCGCGATTCCCATTCGGCTTATTTGGTTCAGGGGCGGTGTCAGGTCAATGTTAAAGCCGTTAATTGTTCTGATGGCGAAGTTCTGGTTTCGGAGGATTTAATGATTATAGATCCGCCGAACTTACCGATTTCCGGCGGACCGGGGATGGAGGCGGCGTTTCGACCGCGTTTTATACAAGTTGTTGCGGAGCAGATTGCTTTATTATTCCATCATCATGACCCGCACAAATCCAACCGTATTGATGCCGATAATTTGGATATGCACCGCTTACAATAAATAAGTTGTATCTATTCAGTGGTTTTTTGGACAATGACGAGGAGAAACCTTATTTTCAACCTGATTTTTCTAACAAAACAACCTTAGTAGCCAAAATTTCCTCACAAAATCAACCTTATTATTTCATTTTTCCGAACAAAACAATATTTTTTTAACACGGAATACGTTAAAAAAATGCGGAAAGACCCATTGATAATAAAAACCGACAATAAACATAAAATATGAGTATCTAGGTCAGTCATTCACAAATATACTATTGGAATAGACCTTTTCCCTTACCTGCTCAAACATTGAAAACATGGCAAAAACGTCGTATTTTGTAATTATTAAGCCGATTGTTTTTTTGTGGTTTTCACGGTTAAAGAATCATTGTATCTATTCAGTTATTTATTCGAAAATAGGGCTGAAAGCCCTATTTTCGGGATAGCGGACTGAATAGATACCATATTGGTAAGTTAGCGAAAAAGTCTATTTTAAGTATTTTTCAGAATTACCGCTGATTTAAATACATCTTTGCTCAAAAGGCAGAAGCCGCAAAAAATAGG
>JAITQV010000331.1 GCA_031288765.1 Planctomycetaceae bacterium | reverse complement strand
AATTCTCCGGCATTTTCTGTTGATTCTTTCGTTGTTTTTGTTGAGTTTACTTTATCTGGGGGGAGGCGGAGGGTACGTTCCCGTGTTGCAAAATGAAGTTCCAACACCTCTTCCTCAATAATTGCCGAAAGGAACGATTTCGCAACTTCCTCGTCTTCCAGCATAAATTTGAAGACAACATCGTAAATCGGGTTGGCTATGTACATTGTTATTTGATTTGTTATTGATTGAGGGCGAATAGTTAGGAATCGTTCAAAGTATAACTTTTATTGCAAAGGTTTTGTCGTCGGAGCATAATCTTTCATGTTACACGCCCCGCCTGCAATCGCCCACAAATAAAGCGAGGCAACCGTCGCATAAGGCGAATATCTATTCTTGTATTTTTGAAATAGTTTTTTATCGATTTTGTGATGTTTGTAAAGCATTCTCAATCCGCGATGAATAGCCAGATCATCATAACTTAAAATATTCGGTCTTTGCAAACAAAATATCATTATCATTTCAGCCGTCCATATACCGATTCCTTTAAGAGTTGATAATTGCTTAACTATTTCCTCATCACTTTTGTCGGCGATATTACCTAAAATAAATTCACCGTGTTTTATTTTATTGGCAAAATCCTTAATATATTCCGCTTTTCTGAAAGTCATGCCGAATTTTTGTATTTCATCCATACTCAAATTATCAATGGAATCAACGGTAATTTTTCCGATTTTATCATTGATTCGTTTCCATACTGTTTTTTGTGCGGTTGTTGAAATCTGCTGCCCAATAATATGATGTATTACCGCAGAGAACAAGTCCTTGTCCACTGTCCGTTTAATTTGTCCGATTTTATCAATTGCCTTACCGAGTATTTTGTCTTTACTTTTTAGGTAGGCTATTTCTTTTTCTCCGTATTTGAAAAACAAAATATCCTCCATTGCCGATGAATGATACATAATCCAAAATTACATCCGAACTCTTGCAAACAGCGGAAACGGATTATTTTGCTAACACCGCTTTACACCGTTGTCCGCTATACTTTGAACGGTAACAAATGTTTTTTTTGCAGGAACACGGGCGTCTCGCCCGCCATAACAAAATAACGCTCCGTAGTTTTATGCAGGCGGCGGGACGCCGGCGATCCTAAGACCCATTTATGACCGTGTAAAGCATAATAAAAAGTATAATAAAGAAATAATACCCTTTTTCGAGGCAAATTTTTGCCCTCGCGAGCCAATTTTTTATCCTCCGTACCCAAAATTTCAGGGTACGGAGGGTATTTTTCAGGGTCACGACCTTGAAATCCAGGCTTTTGCCTGAAATTCAGGGTCGTGAGGGTAAAATTCAGGGTCGCGAGGGTCAAAATCAGGGTCGCGATCCTGTATGAAGGCTCACGACAATCAATTTCTGGGTCGGTTACCCTGAATTTCAGGATAATTATGGTAAATTTCAGGGTTGCGATGATAAAATTCAGGGACGCGATGATAAAATTCAGGGTTGCGATGATAAAATTCAGGGTCGCGATGGTAAATTTCAAGGTTGCGATGATAAAATTCAGGGTCGTGATGGTAAATTTCAAGGTAACGACCCTAAAATTCAGGGTCATTTTGGCAAAATTCAGGGTCGTGATGGTAAATTTCAGGATACTTATGATAAATTTCAGGGTCGCAATGGCAAAATTCCGGGTCATTTTAGGATAGTAGGCGTCCCGCGTGCATAAAATTACGGAACATTCTTTTATTATCGCGGGCAAGACACCCGCGTTCTTACAAAAGACTCCTTTGTTACCGTTCAAAATATACCTCTTGATTAGAAACCTTTAAGAAAAAATTTCCGCTTGCGACATTCCCCATTATTCGCTCTCCGCTATCAACTATCCGCTCTCAACTAATATGGGGTCTTGAATACTAAGAGCTTACTCTGTAAAATTATCCCTCATTGATTTTTCAAGGAACCACTCCAATATAAAGTTCCTAATACCAACCATTTTGACAAGAAGGATTCTATTATGACTAAATACAATGTCCCCGATATTCGAAATATTGTTCTCTGCGGACACGGCGGATCAGGAAAAACCACATTGGCAGATTCAATGCTCAATGAAACCGGTACCATCAAAAAACCGGCAAATGTCGATGACGGAACAAGTATCTGCGATTTCGATGAAGAAGAAAAAGCCCATAAATATACCATCGAAACAAGTGTTATCCATTTTGAACATAATGGTAAACTCTTTAATGTTATTGATACACCGGGTTACCCTGATTTTATTGGTCAAACGATTGGCGCCCTTTGGGGTGCGGACACGGCGGCAATTGTGATTAACGCCTCCGCAGGAATCGAAGTTAATACCCGACGCGTGTTCGCCGAAGCCAAAAAAGCCGGTCTCGGACGAATCCTCGTCTTCAACAAAATAGACGACGAAAAAGCTAACTTCGATAAATTACTCAAACTGGTTCAAGATGTTTTCGGTCCCGAATGTGTTCCGATTAACACTCCAAACGGTGAAGGACATAATTTCAAAGGTGTTGTGAGTTCGTTTGACGACGGATCGAAATACAAAGACAGTCTTATCGAAACAATTGTTACGGCGGACGAATCCGCAATGGAAAAATATCTCGAAGGAACTCCGCCCACCCAAGAAGAACTCGCCGTCCTTATGCAACAGGCAATCCTCGACGGAACACTCATCCCCATCGTTTGCGTCTCCGGTAAATCAAAAGCCGGATTCAAAGAATTACTGGATGCTTTGGCTCTTTGCGCGCTCGCTCCCGATAAAATTAAACGAAAAGCCAAAAATCACGACGGTGAAGAAATCGAAATTAAAACCGATCCGAATGAACCGGTTATCGCTCAGGTTTTCAAAACACGAATTGACCCGTTTGTGCAGAAATTAAATTTTATTCGGGTTTACAGCGGAACCCTCAAAAACGGTCAATCCATTGCGGCTTCAACCAGCCGGCGAGGAATTAAAATTGCCCAACTCTTCCGAATGCAAGCCAACGAAACAAAACCAATCGACGAAGCCGCACCGGGAATGATCGTGGCGGTTGCCAAACTCGAAGAGTTGGCAACTTGCACAACTCTCGGCGATTACCTGATGGACGCGTTCCCGTTCCCAACTCCAATGGTCGGACTTGCCGCCGCTCCGAAAAGCCGCGGCGATGAAGCGAAATTGTCGGGAGCATTGGCAAAAATTACACAAGAAGATTCAACATTCCTCATCGAACGGAATGAACAAACAAAACAACTTGTTATAACCGGAATGAGTGAATTGCATCTGCAGGTTATTCGGGAACGGCTTAAACGCCGCGATAAAGTGGAACTCGATACAAAAGAACCAAAAATCGCTTATCGGGAAACAATTCAAACAAACGCCGAAGGAATGTACCGGCATAAAAAACAATCCGGCGGTGCAGGGCAATTCGGCGAAGTGCATATTCGGATGTTTCCGTTTCCAAAAGGAACCGACCCCGAAACCTATTCCAACAATAAAGACCAATTCCCGTCAATGAAAGATTTTCATTACGACCCGACAACAAATTTTCTTTGGATTGATTCTATTGTCGGCGGTGTGATTCCGTCCAACTTTTTTCCGGCAATCGAAAAAGGATTCAAAGAACGAATGAACAAAGGCGTGATTGCCGGTTATCAGGTTCAGGATGTTTGCGTGGAACTGTTTCACGGAAAATATCACGATGTCGATTCAAACGAACACGCCTTCAAAACAGCCGGTTCAATGGCGTTCAAAGAAGTATTCCAAAAAGCAAAACCGGCAATCTTGGAACCGATTGTTAAGATGGAAGTTACGGTTCCAATGGCGAATGTCGGTGATGTCAACAGCGATTTGCCAAACCGTCGCGGACGTCCGTTGGGGATTGACGATGCGGGCGGCGGAATGCAAACGATTACGGCGGAAGTTCCGTTGTCCGAAGTGATGACTTACAATCGGACATTGGCGTCAATGACCGGCGGACAAGGAAGTTACGGAATCGAATTTTTGCGTTACGATGTTGTGCCGGGCAACATCCAGCAACAAATTATCGCTTCCGCCGAACTTGCAGAAGAGGAAGAATAATGTACGTTTAGATATTATTTTCACACGGTAACCGATAAAGGGAACTCTAAAAACCAAAGTTTTCGGAAGGTAACTGTCTATTTTTATGAACCACAGAATACACGGAACACACGGACATTAGTAAATTGATAAGATCACAAGTTTATTTTTTGAGGATAAAAAATGAATACAATAACAAAAAACATTTTTATGTCCTATTCTCTATAAATAAACTAACCTTAAAGTTGTACGTAAACATTATTACAAATTCCGTGTATTTCGTGTATTCAGTGGTTAATAAAGAGACAATTACTTCGGAAGTTCCCTAAAATATAAAACTATTCGTTTCGCACTCACGGCAAACACACGATTATGGCAACCCAACAATCCATTCTAACTCGAATTCGTACCGCTCTTGAAGATCGAAAAAAAAATCCTTTGCCAATTCCGGCAATACCCAAAGTTTGGGATGTTCGCGGAAGTTCTCTGACCGAAATGACCGAACATTTTCAAAAAAATCTCGAAGCGGTTAAGGGCGAATTTATCTTGTGCGATGATTTTTCTCATGCGGTTCAACAGATTGACGAATTGCTGAACTCAATCAACGCAACTCAAATTGCCGTACTTGATTGTCCGTTGAGCCGGAAAATTGCCGAACAATTGAAATTGAATACGCGGCAATCGAACACACCACAACAGAATTCTTCGCAAAGCCGGAATTTTGTTTTTGCAACGTCAAGTGTTGCGGACAATATTTCCGAAGAGTTGGCAAAACTTGATGCGGGTCTTGTTTCGCCGGAATATTTACTTGCTGATACGGGGAGTTGTTTTTTTGTTGCGCCGACGGCGTTTGATCGGTTGACAACATATTTGATGCCGGTATCGGTTGTTATTGCGGAAAAGTCGATGCTTCGGGAAAATCTGCCTGCGGTTTGGGGAGAGGTGAAACCAAAACTCGAAACCGCAACCAACGGCGAATTTGTAATTGTTACCGGACCGAGCCGAACTGCCGATATTGAAAAAATCTTAATTCTTGGCGTTCACGGACCCAAACGGTTGATTGTCTTTCTCGTACCATGAATATTTTGAGGGAATTTCTAAAAACCTCCTTCCTGAATTATTTTCCCGACAAACCGTTTTGTATCTATATCCGTGAAATGTTTCAACATAACCTTATTTTCAACCTGATTTTTCTAACAAAACAACCTTAGTAGCCATAATTCCTACAAAAAACAAACCTTATTACCTTATTTTGTACAATTTATATGTACGTATTATTGTATTATGATTTAGGTGGAACATGGAATAAGGCAATAAGGTTATTTGTTGTTTTTCCTTGTGGCTACTAAGGTTGTTTTGTTTGGAAAAATCAGGTTAAAATAAAGTTGGTTGTAAATAATATTAAAAATTAAAATAGACAATTACTAATGAATGTCTTTTTCCTGTGACGTAATAGACCATTCAATATTATCATTAGTAAGTACACGGTTTTTTATTTTTAAAAAATCGTTCCGTTTTTTTCGCTGTGGTTTTTTCATTGAAATAAATTGAAAAATAATTTATACGTTATAATCCCAATATTGTGATTATTTAATCTTTAGTCTCTTCCACGATTTGCAAATGATTTTTGTCCCACCAGTCAAAGAGTCAAAAAAATTATATTATTTCAAAAATCTAGACAACAACATAATCGTTGGTATTTTTAACGCAAATATTGCTCTTCATAATATTTTTGATTATCGAGATCATAAATGATATAATATTTCAAAAACTCACAACCATTCTCACCTTTATAGTATATCTTTGCAAAATAACCTCGTTTGGCATAATGGTATAAAGATTCCGGATTTTCATTATCAACTGGATGATTACTTTGGTTATCTTGATACTTTCTTATCGTATATCTCCCTATTTTCATGGGAACACTTTCAATTTTTTTTAGTTCAAATTTTCGTTTTTTGGCATACAAGAGGAAACTTTTTTCAGACATTCTACACTCAATCCACCCTTTAGTAACGCCATACGTTATAGATGAACAATAATCACTAACGTCATCCGGCATATCATAAGGGTATTTTTTTCCATTTTCTATTATTGGTGGGAAAAGAGTGAAGTATCCCCAAATACTCATCATAATTAATATGCATAAAAAAATAGTAAAATCAAATATATGTTTCTTTTTCATATTGTTATCCTTTTATTTGTGACTTGGAGATGTTGTTATTACAAACAACTTATCTTTTTACTCTTTTTTCTCAAGGGTAACCTCAAAACTATACCAAGATTGACTAATCTTGTCGATCAAAATATCTCCAATTCCCTCAGCTGTACGTATCCGGAATTCTGATCCAAGATGATCAAATCCCTTTTGTTTATAAGATTTCAAAAAACTATGTGCATCAATTTCGTCTCTGTCTAAAACTATATCGCAATTTGTTTATTCTTTCAATAATAACTCATTCTCACATCCTTTTATTGAGAAACGTTTAGAAAAAAACTCCGCTTGCGAACTATTCACTATTCACTATTCACTATCAACTACAACGAATCTCTCCCCTACACGGAATAAAAGATTTATGGTATATTTGCCTTTCCACATCCAAAAGAAGATTCCTCAAAATCTTATTGCCGGTGTTGATCCTTTGGTGTCAGTTGATAAACCCGTTAAGCGGTTTTATGATTGTTTAGTTTTTTTGGTTATTTTAGTTCATTGGTTAATATGCCCAACTTTTTCAATGATAATCAGGATATTTGTTTT
>JAITQV010000303.1 GCA_031288765.1 Planctomycetaceae bacterium | reverse complement strand
TTGTTCGGACATCTTTTGATTGGCGGTATGAGCCCTTGGATTTCCGAATACACCGGAATTATTGTGCGGAGTTGGAATTTTCAGTGGATGGAAATTATTCTGATTCCCGGTCTGATTCTACTCGCCTCTGTTGTCGGATTCCTGCCCGCCGCCGTTGCCTATAAACAAGATGTCGCTACCTCACTCGCCCCCTAACAAAACCAATACCTAGTATCACAAAAAAACTTTTGTTATAATAAATATTTTCGTTTACTTTATTTTTATGAGATTATGTCACAGGAATTTGATCAATCATTGAGTACGGTTTCCAAAGAGGAAATCGGATCAACCGGAATTACGGTGGGTTATCGGGCGATCAGCGTGTTGGCGGTGATTGCGTTTGTCTTTTCACTCTTTACGCCGTTAATGCTTTTGAGTAACTGGTTTGTAATTTGTCCGTTACTTGGGGCGATTTGCGGTTTGTTCGGGCTTTACCGGATTCTATCGTGTCCGTTTGATTACGCAGGTCGAAATTTTGCATTGGCGGGTATTATTTTTTCGCTTGTACTGGGATTGGCTGCTTCCGGCTGGGAAATATGGAATTATTATTTCAGTATTCCTTACGGCTATACGGTCATCAATTTTTTGGATCTCCGCCCTGATTCCAAAACAAATAAATTGCCGGAACATATTATAGCCATCGCCAAAGAACATCGAAAAGTTTATCTTCGCGGTTTCATGTATCCGGGCAGGCAACTTGCCGGAATTGAGAATTTCATGTTGGTACGAACCGTTTCTCATTGTAAATTTTGTTCGCCGGAACAGAATCCGTTTGACATGATTAGTGTTCACTGTGTTGGCGATTTGAAGGTTCCGTTCCGCACACGGGCGGTTCACATCGGCGGCGAACTGTACGTTAACCCCGAATTTCGTTACGGAGAACTGCCGTACCATATCGAAGCAGACCTCTTCCGGTAATCCTACGTATATGTTAGTCAATTTCACATTAAAAAATTTTCGTTCTTTCAAAGAACCGGTTATGTTGTCCATGCTTCCGATAAACCGTTTAACGGCAGAGGACAAATATAATGAAACGCATATTGCGGCAACAGGGCATGAGACATATTCATCTGTTTTGAAAACGGCGGTTATTTACGGCGCAAACTCAAGCGGGAAATCAAATTTGTTGTACGGTTTTTTGCTTTTGAAAGAATTTCTTTTTAATAATCTTCGCAATATTCGTTCGATACGGCATCCGATTTATGATCCGTTTGTTCTTACCAATAACACAAATCAAGACCCGACACTTTATGAAATACAATTTCTGATTGGAAAGTATTTGTATCGATATGGATTTGAAGTACAACGTAATTATATTGAAAGTGAATGGCTTTATCGAAATGAAAAAGAATTGTTTTACAGAGACGGACAAACAATAATTGTGCATAATTCCTTTGCTGAAGGAAAAGGAAAGGAATCACAAACTCGACCGGATGCACTTTTTTTGTCGGTTTGTCATTCTTACAACGGTTCAATTTCAAAAAAAATTCTTGATTGGTTTAGTCGTATCCAAATAAGAGGTATCCAAATGAGCAAACGGATACGGATAATTAATACGGCGGATCATCCGGCAAATCAGTATTTAAGCAATGTGAAAATTATTGAACGGTTGAAACAAATAGTGAAGTTGGCGGATAATGGTATTTCCGATTTTCATCAACGCGAGATAGATGTTACCCAAATTAGACGTAATCCTGAAACAAATAATTTTGAGCCGGTGGTTTCCAAGCAGCAAGTTTTTAACGCTGTTTATGAATGCGAAGATAAAGAGATTGAATTGGAATTAGATAAATTGTCTGCCGGTACATTGAAGATGCTTTATACTGCTGCTGCAATTTTACAGGCAATTGATACAAATGGTATTGTGTGTATTGATGAGATAGATATTCAATTACATCCGCTTTTGATTGAAGAGTTGTTAAATGTATTTCACCGCAGTAACAATGGATATGCGCAACTAATATTCACAGCGCACAATACTTATCCGTTGCGCAAAAAATTATTACGGCGGGATCAGGTTTGGTTTATGGACAAAAACACGGATTTTTCAAGCCGGTTGACTAATTTCGCGGAGTTTAAGATTCCGCCGGATTCTTTGTATGAAGAAGATTATTTGAACGGACGTTTCGGCGGTATTCCATTACGTGATTTTGTTGATTTCATTGAGGAGAATAAAAATGACCCCAAAACAAAACCGCGGCGCCGGTAAAAAACGACCGCCCGCTGTACCGCTGAATTATTATGACTTGCGGGCAGAACAACGTAAATCCGATTTGTTTTTCGTTTTTTGTAATGGAAAAATAACGGAGAAGGAATATTTTACACAATTAAGTAAAGACCTCGCCAATAAAAGTATTCGTTCTCAGTTTTGCTATGTGGAATTTGTTCATGGAGCGCCGAAGCAAATTGTTCAGTATGTACATGATTATGTTACAGATCGTAAACGAAATACGAGCAAGAATGACATAGAGAATAATGATATTGTGTGGGTGGTTTTTGATAAGGATGATTTCGGCAAAAATTATTCAGATGCAGTCCGGCTGGCGGAACAATCACATATTGCGGAACAACCACATATTAATGTTGCCTATAGTAATATTTGCTTTGAACTTTGGTTGCTGTTACATTTTCAGGAACAAACTGCTCCAATCACGCAGGCAAGATTGACGGAATTACTTCGGCGCAAATGGGAAGAGGTTGCCGATTGCACGATTGAACGCCAAAAGAAAGTTAAACATTTTCCTTACGGAATTATTCGTAGTTATGGAGATCGTAATTTAGCAATGGAACGTGCGGAAAACTTGTATAATACAGCAACTCAAAAATGTCCTGAGACTCCGTGGGAAATTGATCCTGTAACAAATGTATATCAATTGGTCAAGGCGTTGCAAAATTTCTTTTCGTAATTATACTTTACTCTGTCATTATTTGGTATTTGGCTTTTTGGAGAGTATTTTTTTATGTACTTTTTTTGTTAAATTGATTATCTATAAAAATTTCACCGAATCATTATCAATAAAATATTGTCATGGAAACATTGTTTACAAGCCGGATTTTTAAGGTTGTCAAAAAGATAATTACGGGTCGAAGCGGCAGATCGTTGGAACGGCATGTTGTGATTCATCCTGGTGCGGTGGTGATTTTGCCGATTCTTGACGACAACCGTATTGTGTTGATTCGGCAACACCGAGTTGCTGTTGACGAAACACTCATCGAACTTCCGGCTGGAACTTTGGAACCCAACGAATTGCCGATAGCAACCGCCCGCCGTGAATTAATTGAAGAAACCGGTTATACGGCAAAAAACATAACCTCAGTTATGACGTTTTTTGCATCACCCGGTTTTGTCCACGAAGAAATGCACCTCTTCAAAGCAACCGGTTTAATTCCCGGTCCGACGGCATTGGAAGACGGCGAGAAAATTGAAACATTGATTGTTGCTTTGCCGCAAGCGCTTCACATGATTGCCAACGGCGAAATCAAAGACGCCAAAACAATTATCGGATTGTATTGGTTAAAATTAGAAGAACAGAAATTACGTTAAGAATTTACACTAAGAATTTACACTAAGAATTTACGAAAGAACGCGAAATGATTATTTTGTGTTCGTTCATGTTGCTTTTGCTATTTAAAAATGCTATTTAAAAAATTGTCGCCGATAAACCGAACGGCGGAATTATTCCTAAAACCTAAACTTAAATCAAACCCTATATTATTATGCCTAGAATTGTATTACTTGATCCTATTTCCGACGACGGGAAAAATTTGTTGCGGAATACTCCCGGAATCGAATTTGAAGAACGAACCGGTCTCAAGGGCGAAGAGTTAAAGAAATGTTTAACGGAATTTGACGGGGCGATTGCCCGCAGCGGTGTCAAAATTACCGCCGAAGCACTCGAAGGCAATACCCGTCTGAAAGCGATTGCCCGTGCCGGTGTTGGTGTTGACAATATCGACACCAAAACCGCGACCAAACTGGGAATTGTTGTCATGAACACGCCCGGCGGCAACACCATATCCACCGCCGAACAAACATTTGCTTTGATATTGGCGTTGTCCCGAAATATTGCGCCGGCGTATCAAACATTGGTGGAAGGGCGTTGGGACAGAAAGAATTTTACCGGTCATCAACTTGCCGGCAAAACGATTGGGATTGTTGGAATGGGGCGTATTGGTCAAGTTGTTGCGGGATATGCCAAAGCGTTTGATATGAAAGTTATTGCGATGGATCCTTTTTTTACTCCTCAAAGGGCTGGAGAACTTGGAATCACGCTCGTAACCGACTTTCATGAAATGTTACCGCAGATTGATTTTTTAACTGTTCACACGCCGCTGAATGACCAAACACGCGGTTTGTTCGGCAAAAAGGAACTCGAACTCATTAAACCGGGCGCCAAACTTATTAACTGTGCCAGAGGCGGAATTTATGATCGTGCGACATTGGTTGAAGGGATGGAGACGGGGAAACTTGGCGGCGTGGCGTTGGATGTGTATGAGGAAGAGCCTTGTACCGATCATCCGTTATTCGGTAAGCCCAATGTTGTTTGTACTCCGCATTTGGGGGCAAGCACCGAAGAGGCGCAAACCAATGTTGCGCTTGAAGCGGTTGAGCTTTTGATTGATTATTTCGTAAACGGGACAATCCGTCAGGCAGTCAACTTCGGAACACTGGACGCTAAAACATTGGTATCGCATCGCGGTGCGCTGAATGTTGCTTACCGTCTTGGGGTTTTGGCGGCGCAACTCTGTCTTGGAACAATTAAATCTTGTAAAATGCGGTACAAAGGCGAAGTTTCAAAGAAAGATACGTCGCTTATTTCCACTTCATTTGCTGCCGGTTTGATGTCTGCTTCGATGAATGAGGACGTTAATATTGTTAGTGCGGCGTCGATGCTTCACGAGCGCGGTATTGATTTGGTTGAGGAAAAAACTTCGGAGGTCGGCGAATTTTCCTCACTTATTACGGCGGAGCTGATTGGTGAGAGGAACACGGTTTCGATTTCGGGGACACTTTTCGGCAATTCGATGCCGCGTTTGGTGATGATGAACAATTACCGGTTGGAAAGTTTTCTGGACGGTCATTTATTGTTTATTGATCATTTGGACAAGCCGGGTGTTATTGGCAATATTGGGACGGTTCTCGGCAAATACCGGATCAATATTAGTAGTATGTCTCTTGGGCGAGCCGAACCCAAACCCGGCGGTGATGCGGTTGCGGTTTTATCGTTGGACAGTGAGCCGATTCCTGAATCTCTAAAAGCGGTCAGTGATATTCAGACGATTCAACGGGTTTATTTTGCGAAATTACCGACAGCGGATAAATTACCGGCGTGGATGGGATAGGCGAAGAAAAGGCAAGAAAACCGCAGTAACTATTCTGTGGAATGTTTTTTTGTTCTAAGTCCGTAAGGCGAGATGTCCATAACCATAGGTGGAACGGATCGCAACCGCCGGACGGAACTCCAAGGTAGGCAATCGTTCGCCGAGCGATTGCGTCGGCGTTAGCCGACCTTCTATATGCGGTAGGGGTGAAAAATCTTTCGCCCCTACATTACGGCGGTGGGTGAAAACCCTTCGGCGAAGAATTTTCACCCGCCATCACCTCTGTTTTCACGTTTTTGGGGAAGACCGGCAAGGATTACGCGTCAAATTGCTCTCAATTAAGGTATTTCAAGGCAAAATCCCGCCGTTTTCCCGTCTCTCAACGAAAAAAAACAGGAAATCTTTGGCAATTTGGGATAAATAGACAAGCGTCTTTAACTTCGGGACACCAGTTTTTTGCTCTCAGACACGTG
>JAITQV010000259.1 GCA_031288765.1 Planctomycetaceae bacterium | reverse complement strand
TTCATTTTTAATTTTTCTGTTAATTATGGTAACGTTGCGGTGTGACCGTCGTTAATATCTGCGAGGTAAGCCAAAATAGTTGGGCTAACTGTTAGGGAAACACCTCGAACAGAACCATCACCAAGACAGAAATTCACAACTCCGCTGTGATAACTGCCAAATCCCAATTCAGCATAATCAGTAGGTGTAGTAGAGGAAGTACCAGGGGTTATCTCTTTTTTCTGGACTAGACCAAAAGAGTCACCAACAGTTCCGTCATTATGGGCATGGATAATCCGCAAAACATGGTTAGGTAAATTTTGACTGATAAACAAATAACTTCCATCCCATTTACTACCAGTAGATGAATCAGTACCACCTTCATTTTTTAGTTCGGTAGTAGGAACATGTTTTTCACCTAAAATGAGTTGATTCGTTGTACCGTCCTGCCATGTTGCAAAACTGGTAGTCAACGTATATTGCTTATAATCAGCATCATTTGTTGAGATTGTACCCGATGACAAACCGTTTGATTGGGCAATAGTAAATGGCATTCGGAAATTGTTATCTACTTGCCAAGTAGGAGTGGCACTAGTGGCACCAACAACTGTTAACACTAAAGTCGTGACAACGTTCAAAAAAGTTTCTGTTTCACCAGCTCGGTAACGCAATATTGTTGCGTAATCCGCCAGAGGTCCGCCATAATTTTCTACACCACCCTCATCAACGATCTGCATACCGCTCCGCCGAGACGGACATTTGAGAATGGGGACACTACCAATCTGTTTCTTTTCATCGAGAGTTGTACTGCCAGTGTCCCAAATCCCCGCTTGTGATCCTACTGTAGATCCATTGTCATTGTCCAAACATCTGCCAATACCATGAGTATTAGAAGATGTGGAAAAGCCGTTTGTCAACGAGTTATACAGTGACTGTTGTTCGTAGTACGGCATCAGAAACACAAACAAACTGGCACGGTTTGGTCCCAACAAAAGCGGCGGAAGACCGTTATTGGTATCGTGGAAGTTGTGAACGGCAATACCGAACTGTTTCATGTGGTCGGTACACATCATACGTCTTGCGGCTTCACGGGCGGCTTGAACGGCAGGAAGGAGCAAGGCGATCAACACCCCAATGATCGCAATCACCACCAGAAGCTCCACCAATGTAAAGCCGAACGGTGAAAACCGAACAGCTCGTAGGAGGTTTGTGGGAAAGAGTTTAGAGTACAAGGACTTTTTGCCTTTTAATCTTAATTCTTTCTCTAAACGACCCCCCCCCCCCTGGTTTGCCCATTTTAACATGAGGCATTTTACTGTGATTTCCACCAAATACAAGAGATTTTCCACAAAGTTTTTCATTGTCAGGTTCCTTAATAGTGTAAGGTTTTTGAAATTGCGAATTGTTTGCCGCAGGACAAGATACGGTCAAGAAATATTAAACAATTCACAATACACATATAGTTTACCAGAAACGAAATCGGATTACAAGAGAAATCTCCGGCATCTAAAATATTTTTCCAAAATTTTTTTATCCTGTTAATTTTTTCCCTGCTAATTCCGTAAACCCCCTCGAAAAACAGGCATGGAGAAGTTCCTCAGAATCAAAATCCCCTATATTCACAAATGCCACAAAGCGGACTTTGTTCTACAAATTTACTGAACGTATAAAATCGACTCATTTTTGCACGGCAAATGTCCATCGTGAAACCAAGTTTCGGACAATCCATGCAAACGGAATAATAGTCATTGTCAACAGAATAATTTTTAACCATTGCAATACGGAAAGTGATTCCGTGCGAAAAATTTGACCAACTCCCCAATAACCGCTTACCTGAACCATTCCTATCTGTACAAATATAATCAGCCCAATAATCAATAAGAAAAGCCGGTTTTTCAATAAAAGAGAAAACGGCGATTCATCATGCCGAAGTGAACGGCAATTAAAAATATTCCAAAATTGAAACATGACAAATGTTGTAAAAAACACAGTCAATGCCTGAATATTTTTCGGCTCATGGGGTTCGGCGTTAAATTGAAACATTTTTCCGTCTTCGAGAAACAACCCGCAAAAGAGCACAATTCCCAAAATCAATACCTGAAAGACACTGCAAAATAAAATAGTCATTCCCATAGGCGGCGTAATAATAGACGCTTCACGTTTGATAGGTTTTTGTTTCATGGAATGTTCACGCGGCGGATCGGTACTAAGAGCAATGGCGGCGAAAGTGTCCATAATAATATTGATCCAGAGAAGTTGCGGAACTGTCAACGGTAACGGAATTCCAACCAACGGTCCTAACAACGCACATGTTAACGCAACAACATTAACCGAAAGTTGAAATTGTAAAAATTTCTGAATATTTTGATACAGCGTGCGTCCCCACCAAATTCCTGTTACGATGCTTCTGAAATTATCGTCCATTAACACAATATCGCTTGCTTCTTTTGCGACTTCGGTGCCGGCAATACCCATAGAGATTCCGACATCCGCAAATTTCAACGCCGGAGCGTCATTCGTACCGTCTCCGGTCATTGCAACAACTTCACCTTGTTGGTGCATTGCTTTGACCAGCCGCAATTTATCCATTGGCGTTGAACGTGCCAACACCCGAAGATGAGGAATCGTTTCAACAAGTTTTTCGTCACTTAATTGCGACAGTTCTTCGGAAGTGAGAACAATTTCACCGCGGCGAGTTTCCATTTCAAAATTGTCGGGAATAAATGTTTCGGATAAAATTCCTGCTTGTTTGGCAATCGCAACGGCGGTTGGTTTGGCGTCGCCGGTAATCATTTTGACATGAACACCGGCTTCACGGCATATTGTAACAGCGTGAGGAACTTCGGGACGAATCGGATCGGTAATACCAATCAATGCGTAAAGAGTATTATCCTGATAATCGGTAAAATGTTCCGCATTCTCTTCCTGAAAACTTTTCGGTACATTTTGTAG
>JAITQV010000252.1 GCA_031288765.1 Planctomycetaceae bacterium | reverse complement strand
AACTCCCCTCCACTATGCTACAAATAGAAATGACTTGAAAATAGTTCAATATCTTGTTGAAAATGGCGCGGATGTAAACGTAAAAGATCAACAAGGTAAATCTCTCCTTACCTATACTGCCGGTTTTGGCAATTTGGAAATTATTGAATATTTTGTTGAAAAAGGGGCGGATGTAAATGCAAAAGACTCCTTTTCTGATGAGAAGCCTCTTTCTATGGCTGTATTTAATGGTCGTTTAGAAGTTGTTAAATATCTTGTCGAAAAAGGGGCAGATATAAACGCAAAAGATCCACTCGGTACATCTCTCCTCACTTATGCTGCTGTTAATGGTCATTTAGAAGTTGTTGAATATTTTGTTGAAAAGGGGTTGGATGTAAATATAAAAGATAATAACGATATAACTCCCCTCTTCGTGGCTGCCGCTAGAGGTAATCTGGAAGTTGTTAAATATCTTGTTGAAAAGGGTGCGGATGTAAACATAAAAGGCATTGACGGTCGAAATTCCCTCTTTGGGGCTGCCGTTAGTGGTAATCTGGAAGTTGTTAAATATTTCGTTGAAAAAGGATTGGATGTAAACACAAAAAATAATGCCGGTTCTATTCCCCTCAGCGTGGCGGCAAATAATGATGATTTGGAAATTGTTAAATATTTTGTTGAAAAAGGCGCGGATATAAACGCAAAAGATAAATACGGTCTTACTCCCCTCGTCTTTGCTACATTTAAAGGTAATCTGAAAGTTGTTACATATCTTGTTGAAAATAGTGCAGATGTAAATGTAAAGGATAATAACGATATAACTCCCCTTTTCGTGGCTGTAAATAAAGGTCATTTGGAAGTTGTTAAATTTTTTATTGAAAAGGGCGCGGACGTAAACATAAAAGACTTTGAAGGTAAAACACCGCTTGATTACGCTGATAAAGACGAAATTAAAAAAATTCTCCAAGACGCCGGCGGGAAATCAGGAAATGTTATTAAATAGATAATTACGATTATTTCTCCCCAGTTGACGGATAAACAATTATTATGAAAAAACTTGAAATACAATTACCCGATGATTTTTTGAAAAGCAGCAGTATTTCCGATACAAAACAGAAAGAAATTGCTTTAACGATCAGAGAAGTGTTGGCAAAAAATTTTGGATTACCTGTAAATAAAGTTCATTCATCAGCAGAACCTAATCAAATATTAAAATGGGCAAAAAAAGATTGGGATGATGTAGATTTTCTTATAGATATTGAGGAAATATTAGGAGTTAATTATGTTCCTCTTATAGAAAAACAATTAGACTCATTATTCACAGGTAAATTTTTTGGTTTTATATTGAAACATGGTGTAAAAAACATAGGAGAATGGATAAATGTTACTTCCTTATTGTGCCTAAAAAATAGTTCCAGAGAAATTGACGGTATTGTGTATAAAAATGAATTTTCATAAACACATTCTTGAAATGTACAGCTATTAAAATAAATTTGAAATTAAATGACTGCAAAAGAAATTGCTTTTAATAAGATAGTTGAATTGATTGAGAAGTATTCGTCGCAAGCGGCGAATTACGAAAATCCCGATTACAATGAATCTCAAACACGTTGCGATTTTGTTGATCCGTTTTTTGAAGCGCTCGGTTGGGACGTCGGCAACAAACAAGGTTACTCCGAATCAAACCGCGAAGTAATTCATGAAGATAAACTCCGCATCGGACAAACAATTAAAGCGCCGGATTATGCGTTTCGGCTCGGCGGCGGGAATCGATTGTTTTTTGTCGAAGCCAAAAAACCAAGCGTCCCTATCAAAGAATCCGCCGAACCCGCCGACCAATTGCGGCGTTACGGTTGGAACTCAAAATTGGCGGTCAGTATTGTTACGAACTTCAAAGAATTTGCCGTTTACGATTGCACGCGAAAACCAAGCCCGTCCGATAAAGTTTCAACCGGACGGCTCGTTTACTTGACTTATCTTGATTACGTTCAAGATAAAAATAATCCGCAATTTTCAAACGGTTTCAATTTTATCTGGAATACATTCGGCAAAGAAAATGTCCTCAAAGGCGGTCTCGAAAAATTTATCAAAAGCGATACCTACAAAAAAGGCGCATCAACTGTTGATCAAGATTTCCTGCAACTAATGGACGACTGGCGCACAATTCTTGCCGCATCGATTTCCCGCAATAATAAACAACTCGCCGAAGATGAACTCAATTTTGTTGTCCAACAAACGCTTGACCGTATAATTTTTATCCGTATTGCGGAAGACCGCGGAATCGAACCGCAAAACTCCCTTAAACTTGCAACAGAAACAGGTAACTATTACGCTAATCTTTTCAAACGATTTCTTCGCGCCGACGAGAAATATAATTCCGGTCTTTTTAATTTTGATAAAGATAAAATCAGCGCAACAGTTATTATTGACAACCATGTTATCAAGACAATAGTTCGAGATTTATATTATCCGAGTCCTTATAATTTTTCGGTAATTCCTGTCGAAATATTGGGCAGTGTTTACGAGCAATTTCTCGGAAAGGTGATATATTTAACTTCCGGCGGTCGGGTTAAGATTGAACCAAAGCCGGAAGTTCGCAAGTCCGGCGGCGTTTTTTATACGCCTCAATATATCGTGCAATATATCGTCCAAAAAACTGTCGGCAAATTAGTTGAAGGTAAAACACCAAAGGAAGTCAGCCGAATCAAGATTGTTGATCCCGCTTGCGGCAGCGGAAGTTTTCTATTAGGCGCGTATCAATATTTGCTCGACTGGCATCAAGATTATTATTTGAAACACGCAAAACCTTCAAAAGGACACAAAAATGATCCGTTGACGCCAATGGGAATGTTGTCAACTTCGGAAAAAAAACGGATATTGCTTAATAATATTTTCGGCGTTGATATAGATGTGAATGCGGTTGAGGTAACAAAATTGAGTCTTCTTATCAAGTGTATGGAAGGCGAAACGGAAGCAAGCGTCGAAACAATTCAACGCCTATTTCACGAACAAGTTTTACCTTCAATCGACGACAATATCCGCGACGGCAACAGTCTTATCGACACGGATTTTTACGACAACAATTTTGACTTCGGCGATGAGAAAAAAATTAAACCCTTCAACTGGAAACACGCCTTCCCCGAAATATTCAAACAAAACGGCTTCGATTGCGTTATCGGAAATCCGCCTTGGGGCGCTGATTTGAAAGTTGATAAATCTTATCTGAAACTTCGTTATAAAAATAGGTCGCCGGACAGCGCCGCTTATTTTCTTGAACTTGCAAATCGTTTATCGAAACAATGTTGGGGAATGATTGTACCGAAAACGATTTGTTATTATGCGGCGTGGAATAGTATTCGTGAACTGTTGATACAAAATAATCGTCCCGCTAATGTTCTTGATGTCGGCAAGGCATTTTCGCAAGTCAATTTGGAATCGGTTGTCCTTATTTTTGACAAGGACAAAAAAACTGTTTCGCCGGAAATTGCTCAAGCTGTTCCGTTAAAACTGCCTCATCATTCAAAAGAAATTGTTACGTTGGGACATTTTGACCGCTCGGTAACAGCAATATCGAAAACGATTCCGATGATTGGTTTGAGTGCGCCGCAGAAGAACTTAATTTTGAAATTGTACAAAAACAGCGTCAAGTTAGGCGATGTTGCCGATGATATTTTTCGCGGATTGTATATTTCCGATGCGGAAAAAGAATCAATACGAAAAGGGAAAACAAAATGGATTAACAAAGTTCCCGATGTGAAAAGATGGTTTTTGAACAAGATTAATTTTATCACGATTCCGTCGAAGTATCAGGTTAAGGCTGAAAAAATTATGACGCCGCGAGTTTTTTTGAAGGTGTTGCGCGGAAGCCGATTAGTTGCGTTTCCTGATCCGAGCGGCGAGTATTTGACAACTGAAAAACTTGTTAACATTACGATAAATCGCGGCAAGTATTCTTGCGATTATCGATTTTTGTGCGCCGCGCTGAATGTTCCGATAACATCTTTTTATTTGCAAAAAGTTTTATTTAGCGATACAACGGAAACCGCGCGAGTAATGGATCGTATTTATTCTCAATACATTATTCTTCCGCCGCTTGATATGCAACACAAACCAACTAAAAAAAATCACGACGATATTGTCAAATTAGTCGATCAACTTCTCAAATTGAACGCCGAAAAATCAGAAACAAAATTGCCGTCAAAAATCAATCAACTCAACGAAAAAATTACTTATTGCGAAGATAAAATTAATCAAATCGTTTATCAACTTTACGGTTTGACGAAAGAAGAGATTGCGGTTGCGGAAGAAGCAGGAGGCGAACAATGAAAATTGTAGAAACAGTAAAAACAAATTACATACAAATTTTATCGCAAAAAATTAATACATTGCAAAATTGCATCAATAGCAATGCAAACTCTTGTACTTGACTGTTAATAGTTAATGATGAACGATTCGCAAGCGGATTTTCTACCAAATCGTAAAACTCCGCTTGCGTTTTCATTATTCACCGCTAACTATCAATCAAAAGGTCGTTTGTCTTTTGATTTTGAGCGTGAATTGTTCTCTTTTGTTTATTGGCGTATCACACGTTTCAATATTTTGTGAACGGAACAAACCCTTTGGCAGTAATCACATCCTGCCCTTCTTCCGTCAAATAAAAATTACAAAACCGCATCAACGGCGAACCCGGTTTCGGATAACCATTCGTAAAAAGATACAACGGTCGCGAAAGCGGATAACTCCCGTCTGCAATAGAATCTTTATTGGGAAGTTTGTTTTCAAACCTGACGGTTGCCACGCCTTCCTGCAAAAAACCAACTCCAACATAACCAATCGCTCCGGGTGTTGTGCTGATTCGGGTAAACATTTGCGGATTTGAATTTGTGTATTCAACACTGTTTCCGAGTTTTGCCTTGCCGACAGCCAATTCGTGAAACACTTCATACGTTCCCGACGACGTGTCACGGCTAATCGCAACAACCGGAATATCCGCACCGCCCAATTCTTTCCACGATTTAATTTTACCGGTGTAAATCGCGGTAACCTGCGATTGATTTAGTTGCCGCACCGGATTGGAAGGATGGACAATAAAACAAACTCCATCCATACAAATCGTAAACGGCACCGGCATCCGTCCGGCAGCAACCGCTTTTTCATACTCTTCCTTTTTCATAAACCGGCTCATCGCGGCAACTTCGCAGCGTCCGTCAATCAACGCCGCCGCTCCATCACCCGAACCCGTCTTTTTGACCGTAAACCGGGCTTCACTGTCCGATTTAATCGCTTCAACAAAGGCATCAACAATCGGACCAACCGTTGTCGAACCTTCAATACGAATCTCTTGCGCAACAGTAAATGAAGCTAACGCAAGAAACAAACCCATTGTAAACAACTTTTTCAGCATCGTTAATTATAGTGGTTAAAGGTTGAAAAAAATAAACAAACAACTACATTACATTTACAAACCGCCGTCAAATCGTATGCCGGACAATTTCGCCGGTCAATAGAAAGACGGTGTCTTCGGCAATATTGGTACATAAATCGCCGATTCGTTCCAACGCCCGACCAATAGAAGTGAGCGCATACACCGCATTGACCTGACCATGCAAACGTTCGCCTTCCGCAAAAACCGCCTGCAAAAAATCACGGTAAGCCGCATCCACCACCGAACGGTCATTTCGAATTATCGAAACCGCTAATGTTACTTCCTGATTGGTTGAAAGAAGCCGGATTGTTTGCTGCACCGCATCGACAACCGAATCACTCAACACCCGGAATGTGGAAAACTGACTCACTGAAATATGATCCTCAATCAAAATCGGCATCATTTTCGCGGAGGAAACACAATTGTCCGCAATACGTTCCAAATCGTTATTGACTTTGATTGCGAAACAAATTTTACGCAAATCGCTTGCCGCCGGTTGATACAAAGCGAGAAGACGAATACATTCCCGCTCAATTTCAACTTCACGGCGATCAATTGCTTCGTCTCCGGCGATAATCGCTTCCGCGTCGGACAAACTGTTGTTGTTGACGGCGAACAGCATGTCGGCTAATTGTTGTTCAACCGCCAACGCCGCACGATCCAACTTCAAAAACAAACGTTCTAATCTTTTCGGTAACTCAGACACAATATTAGTTAATAGTTAAAAGTTAATAATTAATAGTTAATAGGTATTTTTTCAGCCGATTGTTTCATTTTGCAGCAATTTAAAGCGAATTTGTATCTTTTTTGAACATTCGGACGTGCAAAATGCAAAAAATGTCGTGCGACAATTGCTCAATGTCGTGCGACAATCGGTCAATGTCGTGCGACAATTGCTCAATGTCGTGCGACAACTGTTCAATGTCGTGCGACAATTGCTCAATGTCGTGTGACAATTGTTCAATGTCGTGCGACAATCGGTCAATGTCGTGCGACAACTGCTCAATGTCATGCGACAATTGTTCAATGTCGTGTGACAATTGTTCAATGTCGTGCGACAACTGCTCAATGTCGTGCAACAATTGTTCAATGTCGTGCGGCAATTAGTCAATGTCGTGCGACAACTGCTCAATGTCGTGCGACAATTGGTCAATGTCGTGCGGCAATTAGTCAATGTCATGCGGCAATCACTCAATGTCGTTCTCCCAATTTACGATTAACAATTTACACGTTAGCCGACAGCGAATTTGTACCATGTTGATTGTTTCGCCTGCCTAACGGCAAGCGGCGTTTCGGCGAAGGTTTTTTACCCGCTGCCGCCTACCTCTTGATTATTAACTTTATAAATAAGTAAAAAAACCGCTTGCGTAACTCTCCGCTATCAGCTATCAACTCTCCGCTATCAACCGAATCTTCCTGTAATATAAGCCTCTGTTTGAGGGTTGGACGGATTGGTAAAAATAGTATTGGTATCGTTATACTCTATTAGGTCGCCGAGACAAAAAAAAGCGGTACGATCACTAATTCTGGCGGCTTGCTGCATATTATGAGTCACAATAACAACCGTGTATTGCTCTTTAAGTACAACAATAAGTTCTTCGATTTTTCCCGTCGCGATGGGATCCAACGCACTGCACGGTTCATCCATAAGCAGAACACGCGGTTGTGTTGCGAGGGCGCGGGCAATACAAAGCCGTTGCTGCTGACCGCCGGAAAGTGCCAGAGCCGATTTTGAAAGAATATCCTTCGCTTCTTCCCACAACGCCGCACTTTTCAAGCAATTTTCTACAATCTCATTGAGTTTCGTACGATTCCTAATTCCCTGCAACCGCGGACCATAAACAATATTATCGAAAATACTTTTCGGAAACGGATTGGGTCGTTGAAACACCATTCCGACATGCCGCCGCAATTGAACAAGATCGGTTCGTTTATCGTACACATCGTTCCCGTCCACCGTCAACCGCCCTTCAATCCGTGTATTCGGAATCAGATCGTTCATCCGGTTAATACTCCGCAAAAACGAACTCTTGCCGCAGCCGCTCGGTCCGATAATTGCCGTAACGCCGCTTGTTTCAATATCCATCGAAACACGGTTCACCGCAAGTTTGTTGCCGTAATAGAGCGAAAAATTTTCTGATTGGATCATCGGCATTGTTCAACCTCGTAATTGTGCGGAAATTCGTGCGCGTAACATCATTGCCGTCATATTCAATAATAAAACAAAAAGGACAAGTGCGGCAACCAAACCGAATTGATTGTACGGAACCAACTCGGCAAGCCGGTCGCCGACCGCCATATCGTATGCGGCGTAAGACAACACCGGAGTCGGTTGGAATAAAATATTGGAACCTGTAACAAAACCGCCGGACGCCACCGCACAAGTAAACAACAACGGCGCCGTTTCGCCGGCGGCGCGGCTGATACCGAGAATAGTTCCGGTCAAAATTCCCGGCAATGCCGCCGGAAGTGTTACCGAAATAAAAATGCGTACCGGAGCGGCGCCGAGTCCTGCGGCGGCTTCGCGGTAAGTTTGCGGAACGGAACGGATTGCTTCTTCGGCTGTACGAATAACAACCGGTAAAATCAATAACGCTAAAGTCATGGTTCCGGCGAGCAGACAAGGTTTTCCCGTAATAAATTCAACAATAACCGCAAGCCCGAAAAGACCAAACACAATACTGGGAACTCCCGCCAATGTACTGATGCAAAGCCGTAACAACCGCGTAATCCGGTTATCTTTTGCCGCTTCAACCAGATACGCCGCGGTTAGCACGCCCAACGGTAACGCCAGCAAAATTGAAAACAATGAAATCAGGGCTGTTCCCAGAAGTTCCGGCGCGATTCCGCCCATATAATGTCCCGCTGTGGACGGATCAAAAAAATAATGTAAATAAAATGTCAAACGCGGTTGGAGCATTTTATCCGCATTTTGTTCAAGATGATCGAACAGGGTTTGAATATCGTCCGCAATTGAAGTTCCTGCGAAAAACAATGTCCGGTCAATAACTATTTTTTGACTCGGTAATATTTTTCCGTCAACACCGGATTGCGGTTTCCAAACGGTTGCCCAACGGAGTTGTTTTAAGAATTTTTGGGCTGTTGTCCAATGAGCCGGACCGTAACGGACTTCCGGCGGTAAATGTTCCAATCCTTCGCGGTTTTCCGGACCGAGAATACAACCGGTTCCTTCCGTTCCGGTAATAAGTGTACGAATCTGCCGGAACGCCTCCGAATAAGTTATGTCGGGATTAACGGTTACAGGTTGATGGCGGAGCGGTAAATCGGCGTCTTTCGCAATTTCATAATATTCGTTTGCCAATTGGAAAAGGGGTTCCGTTTTATCGGAACAAAGTTTTTCGAGTTTTTCAAATTGAGTTTGTAATTCTTTTGCGGAATTAGCATTGCACAAATTTTGAAAGGCACGGTTCAGCCGCCGGTTTTTCGTTTCGCGTCCCAGACTGCCCGCTTCGGCAATCCAATCGTCCGGCGCAAGCCATGAAAGATTTTTTAATTGCCGGTAAATAGTTTGGCGTGCTTCGGAACATTCGCGGAACTCTTTATGAATTGTCCGGCTGTCGCCGCGCTGAAACCGTTCCCAAAGAAAAAGACGATGTTCGACTGTCCCCTGAAAAACAACCGCTTCCATTCCCGCACTGAAAATCGGAATAAGAATAATTCCCAAAGTAAAAAATAATACGGAAATAGAAAAATAAGCAAGAACCGTAAATCCTTTATCAAAAACAAAACGAAAATATTTTACGGCACTAAAATTGAAATAAAACGGAAAATTCGGGAGAATCTTCGGGAGAAAATTCGAGAAAAAATTCGGGAGTCTTCTTATCACCGGATTTTTGGAATTTTTATTACGGTTGGTGATCCATTCCGTCAACAGATTCATGGCAAACGTAAAAACGAGCAGAATCAAACCGACGGTAAACAAGGCGCTGCGGTGTAACGAATCGGCGGGAGTTTCGCCGATATCGCCGGCGATAGTTGCGGTCATAGTTCGGACGGCGCCGCCGAGACCGCTGATAATTTGATCGACACGGTACCATGCCGACGGCATATTGGCGGCGTTTCCGGCAGCCATCCAAACAACCATTGTTTCGCCGACAGCCCGCATGGTTCCGAGAATAACAGCGGCGGCAATACCGCTCCATGATGCCGGCAAAACGACTTGTAAAATTGTTTCGGCGCGTGTTGCTCCCAAAGAATAGGAGGCTTCACGAAGTTCACGTCCGACGCCGGAAATTGCATCTTCGGCGACGCTGACAATCGTGGGAACTGCCATAACGGCAAGAATGAGGGCGGCGTTTAGGGCGTTGGTGCCGGAGGTGAAGCCGAAAGATTCCTGAAGCTGAGGCGCAACAATTTTAATTGCGAAAAACCCGAACGCTACGGAAGGAATTGCGGCGAGGAGTTCGATAACCGGTTTGAACAATTGGCGAATGGAAAACGGAACAAGATCGCTGAGAACCACTGCCGAAAAAATTCCGACGGGAACGGCAAAAAGCATGGCAATCACTGTAACAACTGCGGAGCCGTAAAACAGGCTAAGCATTCCGAATACGGGCGGTTCGGCATTGGGAAACCACTGACGAGATGTAAACGCTTCGACAAGACGGTTAATTCCGCCGGAAGTTAAAAACGGCAGACTGCGGTAAAAAATAAAGACGAAAAGTGCAACAACAGCAAACAAAACAAAATTTGCCGTCCGCACGAAAAATTGATATGCAATGAATTTCCGAATTGTTTTCAACGGTATTAAAAAACAAAGTGTATAAATCGGCGATTAACCGGAGTTGGTATTTTACCGGAATTATTGGGAGGAATTATACCATTGAATTGTTAAGAAATTATTAAGATTGTGTTAAGATTATATTAAGATTTGATTAAGATTGTGTTAAGACGGTGTTAAGACTGAATTATTTTATGGGGTGGAGATTGTATTAAGACTGAATTATTTTATGGGACGGAGATTGTATTTATTTGGTCATCTGCCAAAAGTACGTTCCCAATGCCCCAAAATCGTAATTGTCTATTTATTAACCACTGAATACACGAAATACACGGAATTTGTAATCGTAATCGTAATAGTAATAGTAATAATGTTTACGTACAATTTCAAGGTTCGTTTATTTATGAGAATAGGACACAAAAAGTTTTTTTTGTTATTGTATTCATTTTGTATCCTCAAAAAATAAACTTGTAATCTTATCAATTTACTAATTTCCGTGTATTCCGTGTGTTCAGTGGTTAAATAAAAAAGGTAGGCAACCGTTGGGTGAAAGCCCCTCGCCGTAGCGGTTGCGTCGGCGTCAGCCGACTAATTTCTGTCTTCACACGGCAACCGAAATCTTAACCCCGCTAGGGGTGTGTTGTGCATAACCGGCGGTGGAGCGCAGCGCAACCGCCGGATCCCGCCCCCGCCAAACCAAAGTCCCGCAAGGGACGAGATGTGCATAACCGTAGGTGGAGCGAAGCGCAACCTACGGATCGGAATCCCCAACCCGATACAAAATCAAAAGGTAGGCAACCGTTCGCCGAAGGGTTGCGTCGGCGTTAGCCGACTAATTTTTGTTTCCACGCCAAAATCATAAACCCCAATGTTTGCGAAATTTTAATTATTATGATTTATGTGGTTCTCTGTTGTCGGTAAACCGACAACGCAATCGTTCGGCGAACGATTGCCTACCTTATGTGTTAATCGTAAAATCTGCGTCATCTGCGGATTATTTGTTTCATGTATTCTGTGGTTAAATAAACAAATCATAACTATTTTATTACGCGAACCATTTTGGCAAGGTGAGTTTTGCAATTTTTGTGTAAAATGCGGAGGCTTGTTGGAATGCTGAACTTGAAGTTGGAGCGGTAACTTTTAATTGGAATTGGACGGTTTTTAATGTTGTTAAATTTGAAATTGCGGCTAATTTGTTGAATAAGATCGGTTCGGAAGTGTAAGTTTTGCCGTCGGCGGAAAGTGTTACCGCAATTGTTCCGAGTGAAAAACTTTCAAGTAATTCTCCTGTGTTTTTATCGGTTTTTGTGGTTGCGGAAACGATTAGTTCGTATTGGAATGTTTCATTTGTGGGTGGTGTTTTGATATTACCGAGAGGAGGTTTGCCGCTAAACACGAACGCAAAATCATTGCCGGAAGTTAGCGCATAACCGGATTTTGTAATGGTTGTTGTCATTGCAAACGGAGTTGTTACGGCAACCTCGTTGCTTGATTCCGATT
>JAITQV010000215.1 GCA_031288765.1 Planctomycetaceae bacterium | reverse complement strand
CCCCTTATTGTCGGTTCGCCGAATAAAAATAATTGTTCCTTGAAGCGGTTTGTTGGAGAGTTGTCGCTTTTGAACAGAAATATCATATCGATTATTTGTCGCTTCAATAAAATCCCAATTCTTTTCACGATGAGCTTTCACATAAGTTTCAGAATGTTCAACTAACTCCCAAAAATTTTTGAAACAAAAAAAATGATTCCAGATACTTTGTTGCCAATGTCCATTATACCGTTCAATACTTGCCTGAAATCCTGTTTCACATGGGGGGGCGAACAATAGTATCACACCAAGCGATAAACAAAAGCGTATCACTTGACCAATAGAATCCGGATGCCGTGAACTGGTAAAAACGGTTGAGTTGTCGAACTGAGCGTAGGAAGGAATTCCAAATTCCCGCCAATGTTCCGACAACGCAAACGCTGTATTTTCCGCAGTCATTCAAGGAAACAGAAACGAACAAGCTAAATGACCATGTAACGAAATGCCATTAAATAATTGTACAAATCCATGTGTACATTGAAAACGTAAATCTTCGATATAATCAAACGAACCCAATTCGGCATGACCGAAAGAATCTTCGGTAAATACCAACCGCGCGGCGGTGATTCGTAACGAATTCGATGCCGTGAATCAAAACATCCATGACGTTGAAGTATCCTATTAATCGTGCGAATACTCGGAATAAACGGACAACAGTGCAAACTCATTTCACGATGAATCGCCGCCGCCCCATACTCCCCTAAGGCACTTTCCTTTTGGAGAGTTTTTCGTGTTCGCAAAATACAACCTTCCACTTTGGAGGGGGTACGATTATATGTTTTAACACGTGGGCTCCGACGAACACTTCAGCTAACTCGGTCAAGCCGTTGTGAACCGGCTCGCTGAACTCAACGACAAACTGTAGATTTGGGAACCCTAAATTGGACGGATACCACTCGTAGGGATTGCCCGCGACGAACTGATTGAACTACCTGTTGACGAAGTAACGCCAATGATTAGTAAGACCAAGTCTAAATTTTTAGTAACAAAAAATCAGATGCAATCGGCGGATTTGAAGCGAAAATTTCTGCAGCGAAACAATGTGATTGCCGTGTAATCGTTCTTATGCGACCAATGCGGGAAATCGGTTTTTCTTATATGGAATTATTGGATTTTTTTGATATTAAAGAAAATACCGTATCCGACAAGAATAAAAAAGATCAATTGGTTATGAATACAGCATCCTTCTCAAAAACGTCGTTTATTAAACCGGTTGAGCAGGAACAAAACCGGTTTCCTTTTTTTCCGTTCTTCGAGTTCTTTTTAGCTGGTCTTGTTTCAAAATGTGGAGATCATCAGGGAGTACGTATTAAAACCGAACAAATTCGTAAATTATTGAACAACAATAGTAATCATTAACAAATTTCTAAAAAGTAAATCAGATGAAAGTAACACTTATTGGTGCGGGACCCGGTGATGCGGAATTGATGACTATCAAGGGACTGAACCGGCTGAAACAAGCCGATGTCGTTCTTTATGACCGGCTTGTTGGAGAGGATATTATTTCAATAATTCCCGATACGGTTGAAAAAATTTGTGTCGGAAAACATACCGGTAAGCATCCGGTTTCGCAGGAAGAAATCGCTTCTCTGATGATTTCCAAAGCAAAACAAGGATTACATGTTGTCCGGTTAAAAGGCGGTGATCCTTTTGTGTTTGGTCGCGGAGGCGAAGAACTGGAGATTTTATACGAAAACAACATTCCCTTTGAAGTAATTCCCGGCGTTTCGTCGCCGATTGCCGCCGGCGTTTATGCGGGAATACCTTTAACGCATCGAGATTACTCTTCGTCGCTGCATATCATCACCGGACACGCTAAAAAAAACGGGCAGCTCGATATTGATTTCAAACGGCTTGCCGGATTAAACGGTACATTTGTTATTCTTATGGGTATTGCGTCGTTGGAAAATATTTGTACAGGTTTTCTCGAAGCCGGTATGGACGGACAAACCCCAGCCGCCATCGTCGAAAACGCTACACTAAAATCACAACGTAAATTCGTTGGGACATTAAAAACACTTTTTGAATTGTCGCAACGGAATCACGTAGTCTCTCCGTCCGTCGTGATTATCGGAGCCGTATGTACATTGTCAGATAAACTAGGTACACTATAATACTGTTATAGATTTGACCTGGCTCACACCTGAACTGTAAACCGTGTCTTATTATTGGAGTTCCTATTGGTTTTGTTAATGTTGTGGAATCCAAAGAATTGACTATAGAATTTAATATCCCATTTTTTGTTTCACACGGAAGGAAATGCTGAAGTAATGTTGCCGCCGCCATTATCAACGCCATTTTATACGAAACAATAAAATTCAAAGAATATACCGAATTATGAAAAATAGCTACAAATTTTTTAGGAATACGGATTGTATCTATTTTCCGTGTCATCAGGAGGTTGACGCGGAGGCGTTTAATTGTTTGTTTTGTTATTGTCCTCTTTATTTTTTGGGAAATCAATGCGGCGGATGCTTTGAATATGTAGGTAAGACAAAGCAAATCAAAAGCTGTTCAAAATGTTCCTTTCCGCATGAATTAAAAAATTATAATACAATTATTTCCCGATTAAAGGAATTGATTCCTCGTGATTCTTCAATTATTCAAAACAATAATTCCGAACAATAAAATCGAATAAAACGAAAAGAGTTGAAACAAAAAGTTCGTCCGTTTGGTTATTTTGTTTTAATTCTTTGTTTAGTTGTTGCATATTTTCAAAAAGCTAAAAAACGGTGTCAAAAAATTTTTTGACACCGTTGAAAATGTGAATTTGTTAAAAATAATGTACCGGAACTGTTGCAACGGTATTGAAAGTTATGGTACATTTTTAAAAAGCGTTTCGATTTCTTTTAGGCTTAAAGCACGGTTCCAGATACGAAGTTCGTCGATATCGGCATTCAGTTTGGATTGATATGTTCCCGTTCCGTCCTGACCAATATTCCACGATAACTGTGTATCAATATTTCCTTTCAGCGAACCAAAACGTTTACCAAGATTTTCATCAACCAGACTTTCACTAACCCAGAAAAGCCGTCCATCAGGACTTCCGGCAAAAAGTACGGCATTGCCCAGACGATTCACTGTAACAGCGCAAAACCACCATTCATTCGGTGTAAGAAAAATTTGTTTCACATCAACCCGTAATGAGGTATGATCCGCAAGATTAAATCCGATAATATTACCATTATTGGCATTTAACGGATTGACAAAGAAACTGAATCCCGGAAGCCGACCGTTTTTCCAATCTTTGTTACCAATAATCACCGGATCACCTTCCTGTACCGATACAAACCGTACCCAAAAGGCAATGGAAAAATTTTTATCCGTTCCCCATTGAAGCGGCTTGGGATTTCCAAGTGTTACATATTGCGACGGTTCTCCCTTTCGAATAGCAAGATAACCATTACGTTTTCCGCCGGTTGATTCCGGTTTTGCGCCATGATTTTCAGCCGAAATGGGTTCTGTTCCGCCGGACACTTTGTTTTCAAAATCTCCGTCAAACGGAAGATAAACAAGTAAACCGTCTTCGATAGATTTATTTATAACGGGAATTATTTCCGTTGTTCCCCGAGCCGAACCGTCAATCAAACCGGATTCTTTCATTTTCGCAACATCAAACCCAAAATGATTTAAAACCGTAACTGCTGCATCGGCATCACACGGTTGCCCCGCTATTTCACCCGATACAACATTTTGACCGGTAACAAAAAACGGAATTGTAAAATTATCCGCTCGCATCGGACCATGCCCGCTGATCCAGCCGCCGTGATCCGAAGTAACAACAATTAACCAATCTTCATTGGTGAAATTTGCCCGTTTACGTATTGTTTCAAGAATAACACCAAACCAGCCGTCAATTTCTTCAATGCAGGCGATATATTCATTATGTTTTTGACCGGGCGGACAATAACCGCCGCTGTGACCGACATGATCCGGTAAGTCAATAAAATAAAGCATCGCATCAATATCTGTTCCTTTTTTCCACTGTTCGTTTTCGTAAGAACCGTCAAGAATTTTCGGAACATGTTTTGCGTTATTTTGATCACTGTCACAAACAACAAGATCGCACGGATTGTTTTCGGAAACGAGAATTTTGTCCGGCTTCCATGAGAACACAAAAGCCGTCTTTTTTTCAGGATACTTTTCTTTAATCCGAGTCAAATGATTTTTGTACGCAGCACTGGCATTGGTTTTGTTATAGTTTTCGTACAAATCGTTATTTGGAACATTTGTTTTTGTGGGAGTTGCGCCGGTGGCGATGGCGGCGTGATTGGGTCCGCTAATTGTTAGAGCATCTTTAACGGTGTGGGCAGTCAACGACCATGCTCCGTGATAGCCTGTTGCCCAGGAACCGTTGCAAACCGAATCAAAATTCGGCGTTTTAGCCATTAACATTACATCGCTTCTG
>JAITQV010000157.1 GCA_031288765.1 Planctomycetaceae bacterium | reverse complement strand
TCCGCAGGACAAAGTAAATTCCCCAAATAACAAGTAAAAACAATAGATATAAAAAATAAAGGAATAAGGTAATAAGGTTGATTTTGTGAGAAAATTTTGGCTACTGAGGTTGTTTTGTTAGAAAAATCAGGTTGAAAATAAAGTTTGTCCTGCGTTATTGTTCTTAACAATTCCCTACGGGTAAACCAAACTTTCTTTGCAATCTTTCATTAGGGTACCTCTAAAAATTCAATAAAATTATTTGTAAGTCCTTATTTTTCAATAGCAAAAATTTGTAAAACTGAATTTTTAGAGGTGCCCATTGCCTAAACGTATGGTAATCGTTTCCTTGCGAAAATCTGCATCTGTAAAATCAGCGTAATCTGCGGATCGTTTTTTGGGGCGAGTTTCACGGAGTATCTATTCGGCAAAGAACCGAATAGATACAAAATATTTAATCGTCGTCCGCCTGTTCCTGAAAGAGTGTTTCGAGGATTCGGGTGTTTCGTTCAAGAGTCAGAATGGCACGTTGCGTTTCCACGCCATCACTTCCTTCCGCTTCCATCGAAAAAACATGACGCTTTTCAGGAAGTGCAAAACGAACACCAAAAGAACCGTCAGACTGAACCTTGATTGGCTCGTTCCGAATCGTTACCTGAACACTCGGATCCGTTTTGCCGTGAATAATAATGTCCACGTCAATATTAAAAAGAAAATTGCGGCGGGTTTTTTCCGAACCTAAACCCTGGTTTTGTGAAGCCCGGTAACGTGAAAGAAGCGGAGCGGACATAGGACGATGTAATTGTTCCTCAAATATTTTTTTAAGTTCCTGATTATTGTTATCGCCGCCGCTCAGTTTGTAAATTCGCCCCAAATCTTCCGCCACACCGCGCCAATTACCATCAAGATTATCAAGTTCGTCAATAACCTGCTGTTGAGGGGTTTCAACGGTATTACTGGAAACAAGAGAGTAAAATTTCTTTTCCCGTGACATATAACCAAGTTCGATTTGGAATGTCGAAGGCGGATTTATTACATCCAAATACCAGTGATTCACGCCGCCATGAACCAAAATGTCACGAACAAAAGACCGTTTCGGCGGTGTTGTTCCGTCCGATTCCATACGGAAAAGGCGAATAATCGGCAATGAAGTATGCCAGGATACCCCCAAAGCAACTTTTGCCCGTTCCACTGTTCGGGCTGTTATTTCCCAAAAAGCATGAAGCCAGAACGGATCCCGAACCAATAAAACAAGCCGATCCGTGCGTCCTTCGTCAGTGTGTGTACTAATATCGCGCCGAAGTTTTTTGCGGTATTGAGACGCAATTCCCGGATCTTTACGAGGCTCCACTGCAATCACAACAGTGTTCTGTTTTCGGGGAATTTCCTTTTTAACATCTTTGTCTTTCGTAGCGGGAGGCGCGGAAACGGTTTTAACGGGCGGAGTTTTAGGAGAAGCTTTCGTAGGTAATTTCGGGGAAGGTTTTGAGGAGGACAAAACCGGTTTTTTTTCTCCGATTTTCTTTTTTTCTTCCGATTTTTTTCTTTCTTTGACTTTGATTTTCTTTCTTTCTTCGCTCTTTCTTATTCTTTCGGCTTTCCTTTTTTCTTCGATCTTCCTTATTCTTTCGGCTTCTTTTCTTTCTTCGATCTTCCTTTTTCTTTCGGCTTTCCTTCTTTCTTCGACCTTCCGGCTTTCGTCAACCTTTCTTCGTTTTTTGTCCTTCTTTTTCTCTTCGGTTTTCTTTTTTTCTAATTTTTTTGGTGTTATTCCGAATTTTGACGCCGTAGTTTTATCCAGTTTAGCAAGCCGTTGATGAATCACTACCCGACCGATTTTAGTGCGTGATTTTAACGCTAACGCACTAACGAGTTCATCTTTACGCATTATGTGCCAACCGAAAATAGAAAGTTCCTTCGCAAGAGCCCCAAGTTCTTTGGCTGTCAGTAAATTAAGTTTTGTCGCAATTCCCACAATTTATCTCCGTTATCTTTGTTCAATTAAGTTAGCTGTATTGATAACCGCATCGGTTATACTGTTAAAACAGACTGAAAATTCAAAAATAGGCAAAATGATTAAAATAAATATTATACGTCAATTAAGGATTTTTAAAAGCTACTTAACTATACCAAAAAAATAAAAAAATACAACTATACCGTCCTCATGTTTTAAAAAATCTCTAAGTATTCACGGTTATACTTCTACGGTTCCACATGACCTGTTTTGGAGATGCGGGTGTTTTGGGCTTCACTTGAATAGGAAATTTTGATTTTAAGGAACACCTCTATGCTTATTTTTTGACGGAAATTACGGAATTGACAGGGTGGAAATTAAATAAAATCATGCCAATCCTGTTTATCCCGCCGCAAAGATAGTTTTTGACAACGAATTTTAGAGTTCTTTTTTGACGATGGCGGACAAGACGCCCACATTCCTACACAATTGTCCTTTATTATTGTTCAAAGTATAACAAACAGGTAACTGCCTTCAACCCATTCGTTCCAAGCGTTGACCACAATGATTTTCGGTTGTTCGGGATGGTTGTCGAGGTATTGTTTGGCTTTTTGCAACAACATGGCGAAACTTTGCGGCGTATTGTTGTAATGCACGACATCGTTGGTGCCCATTGCAGGATAACGAGGCGAGTTGTCCCAGCCGACGGATACGCAGGGAAAAAACGGAATGTCCAGAATCGCATCCATCCATTCACGTAACTCGATGGAATTTTTGCCATAGACAAGGTAATCTTTATTGTTTCCGCCCATAGTGTAAAAGGTTACACTGTTAAATCCCAATGTTTTCACTCTTTCGGAAAACTGTTTTGCCTCCTCTTCCGGCATAATGTAACCGGTGCCCCTATTCCATTGCAAGTGCAGTCCGGGAAAACCGGCTTTTTTCACTTCGTCACGAAAATAGTCAAACGCTTTGCGGGTTTCTTCTACGCTGCCGCCGAAACTTTCCAGCAATGAGTGTTCGTCAAAAATGGAAAATACCGGCATTCCGTCAATCTTGAAATAGTTGGGTTGTTTGAAATACTGTTTGATAACACGATCAACAATGATTTTGAAATTTTCCCAATCGACGGCGGCATTCAACAAAAGCGATTCATCATTCCCATACTTGTGGACATTGAAGTATCGCCAATGTATATCAACGTTTGCCCACATGAGATAGAATTGCATTTTTTCATTGTTTTGGGCTTTGAGAAAACCGTTGTTGAGAGTGTTTTCCAAAAACGGCCCCCCCTCATACCAATACCAGTCGAAAACAAAAACATTAACACCATGATCGGT
>JAITQV010000141.1 GCA_031288765.1 Planctomycetaceae bacterium | reverse complement strand
TTGCTGTTTTCGTACATAATGCTTTCGATTACTTTTTGCTCGCCGGTTTTGCTTGTTTTTTGTTGGAATGTGTCCGTTAAAACAATCCCGTTAAACGGAATATAATCTGTAAAATTTTTGTTCTGCTTTTTCAAAATTTCATGGAACGCTTCTTCAATATTTATTGCGGCAATATAATACGCAAGCAAAACAATTTCATTGGCGTGTAATTCATGTTGATATTTCCGCAACAAATCTTTTTTGTCAATCAATCCGCTTTGCAATAACCGCACAATAAATGTTCCCGTTCCCGTAAACGGGTCAAGAACATGAACGTCTTTTGCGCCGATTCCTTTTCCGAAATTTTCACGCAACACAGCGTCCACACTTCTAATAATAAAATCAACCGCTTCAACCGGCGTATAAACGATACCGAGTTTTTCGGACATTTTCGGAAACGCTGTTTTGAAAAACTTATCGTACAATTCAATAATAATTTTCTGCCGACCATGCGCTGTTGTAACATTTGCGGCGCGTTTTTGGACGCTTTCATAGAACCGGTCAAGAGATTGCAAGTCTTTTTTAATTGCGGCGTCTTCGAGCAGATTTGCCGTTTTTTGCATTGCCAGCGAAACCGGATTTTTGTCCGTAAATTGTGAATTTCCAAACAACGCGTCAAAAACAGGCTTGGTAATTAAATGTTGCGACAACATCTCAACCGCCTCACGCTCCGTCAACTCAGGATTCAAATCATTACGCAAATTCGCTAAAAAATTCGTAAACGCCAACTGATGTTCTTCGTCCGCCAGAAGCGTCTCAATACGATCAATATGCCGCTCCGCAATTTCCGCAACATCCTTCGCCCAATCTTCCCAATATTGTTTGTCGCCGCATTTACGTACAAGTTGAGCAAAAAACGCTTTCTTCCAAAGTTTAATATCCTCGTAAGTGAGATTCAATTTTTGTTGGACGGCATTATTGACAACTTCCTTTTTCGCAACGCCGCCCGAAGCCGTTCCAATAAAATTAATCATAATCCGTTCCGGCTCTTTACCGTCAAGATCAATCGTGTTGATTTCGCCGTTAAACCTGTCGTCATGCGCCCGCAACGCCTGCAAAACTTCCCAAACAACCTTAAACGCTTCGGAATTATCCAGCACGTCTTCCGGTTCAATTCCAGTTGGAATCACAATCGGCAAAATAATATAACCGTAATCTTTGCCCGGACTTTTCCGCATGACGCGCCCGACCGATTGCACGACGTCAACCTTCGATTTTCGCGGCGTTAAAAACAACACCGCATCCAACGCCGGAACATCAACGCCTTCCGATAAACAACGCGCATTCGATAATATCCGGCACTCGCTCTTTTCCGGTTCGCCCTTCAGCCAACTCAACTTCCGATTCCGCTCCAACGCATTTTGCCCGCCGTCAACATGATAAATTCGGCACGACAATGTATTTTTATCATCAGGATTTTCCTGTTTATATTTTTGCACAATATCCTGAAACTCACTCGTAAATTGTTCCGATTGTTTAATTGAAGTCGTAAAAGCAACCGCACGCTTCATTGTTGCAACAGATTTTCCCGTCCGGCTTTCGTCAAATTGTCCCGCTAAACCATTCCAACAACCAATAATTTTCGCCGGATCAATCATTTTCAATTCGCGTTTGCCGGAAACTTGCATCGATTTCTGCAACGTTGCGCTCACAACCGCCTCGCTCACTCCCAACACAATCACTTTATAATCCGACAATAACCCCAAACTTACCGCTTTGGAAAAACCGAGTTGGTGTAACGTTTTACCGTAATATTTTTCATCGTCCATCGACCAAATCGGAACTTCGCGTTCTTTTGCTTTTTGTTTCGTGTCCGCGGAATAAAGCCGCGGCGTCGCCGTCATGTAAAGACGCTTTTTCGTTTTGATAAAATTCTGATCGTGAACGCGGACAAATTGCGATTCGTCTTGACCTTCAAGCTGCGCGCCGGTTGTCCGATGCGCTTCGTCGCAAATCACCAAATCAAATTCGCCTACACCCTTCTCTTGCGCAAAATTGATCGATTCAATAGATTGATACGTAGAAAAAATCACCGTCAATTTATCGCGGCAATTATCCCTGTTCTTCTTCCAATTGTCCGCTAACGTTTTACCATTTGTTGTTGCGGGAATAGCAATGTCGTCGGGACTAAGCGGATCATTTTCGTCGTGTTTACCGACTTTTTCATCAGAACAAACCGCATAACAATGCAGCGGAATTTCCGATTCCGAAAGCCATTCATGCAGCGTTTGAGACATTAACGACAACGACGGTACAAGAAATAAAACCAATCCGCCCTTGCCCGCAAACTGTTCGGCAATTTTTAACGACGTAAATGTTTTTCCCGTTCCGCAAGCCATAATTAGTTTACCGCGATCCGCCGTTTGAAAACCTTCGAGGACATTTTCAACGGCTTCAATTTGATGAGGACGCAATTCTTTTGTCGGCTTGAGACGAATGTTATTGCTGTCAAAATATTCGTCCCAATCAATCCGGCTGTTCTCAAAATCGGATAAACCAATAATATGAACCGGCGGATTTTGATTTTGAATCGCGTCTTCGGCGTTTTTGCCGAGACTTGTTGTCGCAACAAGAATCCGGCGGACAAATTCTTTTTTGCTCGAAGCCGCCAAAAATGAATCAATATCAGGCTTCTGAATTTTGTGATCTTCTTCATAAAATTTACACTGAACCGCAACAAAACCCGAACCGTCCCGCATTTCCGCAACAAGATCAATTCCCGTATCGGAAGTTGTCCGTTTATCCCATTGCGTCCAAAGAACAACATTTTTATATTGCAATTTATATTCCGGTTCGTGCAAAAGAAAAATCCGCGTAATCTCTTCAAAACGCCTTCCCTTGTCGTGTTCGGAAGTTTTTGAACCGCAAATTTGTTCAAGTATCGTACTAATCGTTGTCATAAAAATTAAATTTTAAAGGTTTTGTATAATTTCTTGGCATTGGGCGCGTAATTTCGGTATGTCCTCTATTATTGTTTCCCAGACAATTTTTAGATCAAAATTCCCATAATCATGCGCAGTAATATTACGCATTTGTTTTATGCTTTTCCATTCAATAGAGTTGTATTGTATTTTGAAGTCATCGGTTAAACGTGTTGTAAGCTCGCCGATCTGTAAGAGACACATAGCAATAGAATTTTTACACACAAAATCATTTTGTAGAACTTCCAATGAAAGATTGAAACGTTCTTTTGTTTGTTCGATTTCGCTGCAATATTGAATGATTTTTTTCAGTATTGATATATTACGTTGTTCTTTGCTTATAGAGGACAATTTCATCTCCTTTTACGTTTTCAAATATTTCGGAGTCAAAAGCGCCTGTTGTCAATAAATCAACACGTGAACCAAGCGCATTTTCCAACTTGTTTTGTAAAGATGCTAATTTAAAGTAACCGCCCCAACCTTGCTCCACATCAATATAAATATCAATATCACTGTTGCCTGTTGCTTCGCCTCTTGCGTACGAGCCAAATAACACCATCCGATCTACTCCATACTCATTCGCAATCGGTACAACAATTGTTTTGATTTCATCAACCGAAAAAATATGAGAGATTGGTTTTTTCATCGTTTTCATATTTTTATTTTTTTAACGGTGAACGCGGAACACGCAGAAAAACCTTTAATGCTGTTGTAATGTTCGGCATAGTTTTTTTTGTTTCTTTTTGGTGTTTTTTTGTTTTCTTTTGCGGATATTTTTTTATATTATCTCAGCCGCGAAACAATAATACACGCGTTATGCCCGCCAAACCCGAAACTATTAGACAACACCGTAGAAATCTTACACTCCCGCGCCGTAAGAGGTGTAAAATCAAGATCACACTCCGGATCAGGATGTTCCAGATTGATCGTCGGCGGAATAACTCCGTCGCGAATAGATTGAAGACAAAAGATGGTTTCCACCGCCCCGCTTCCGCCCAGAAGATGACCGATTTGGCTTTTTGTGCTGGAAATCGGAATTTTGTACGCCAGATCACCGAATGCCCGTTTGAGGGCGCGGGTTTCCGCAATATCCCCCAAAATTGTTGCGGTTCCATGTGCGTTGATGTAATCAATCTCACTCCGGTCAATTCCGGCATCAGCGAACGATTTTAGAATCGCCTTCATTGCTCCGGTTCCATCTTCGTCCGGTTGTGTGATATGTGTTCCGTCGGAAGTCAGACCTGTTCCGAGAATTTCGCCGAGAATTTCGGCTTTTCTTTTTTGGGCATGTTCCAGCGATTCCAGCACGAGAATCCCGCAACCATCGGAAAGAACAAATCCGTCACGGTCACGGTCAAAGGGACGGCTTGCCCGTTCCGGTTCGTCATTGCGTTCCGACAACGCCCGCATGGCGTTGAAGCCCGCCAACCCCAACGAAGTTGCCGCCGCTTCGCTGCCGCCCGCAAGAACAATATCCATCTCCCCATAACGGATCATTTTCATCGCATCGGTTAAAGCGTTGATCGATGTGGCACACGCGGTTACCACCGCATACGACGGTCCCGTTAAACCGTAATAGATGGAAACATTGCCCGCTGCCGAATTGGGCATAATTTTGGGAATCGTGAACGGAGAAATCTTTGAAGGACCTTTTTGGAGAAGCCGGATATGTTGATTTTCGATTTCGACGAGTCCGCCGATACCGCAGCCAATCACAACAGCACAACGATCACGATCTTCCGCAGAAAAATCCAGACCGGAATTGTTCACCGCATCCATAGACGCAACCAGAGCGTATTGGACAAAACGTTCCAACCGTTTTGCGTCGTGTTGGGCGATATATCCTTCGGTTGAAAAATCGCGGCATTCACCGGTTACCAACGATTTCATACCGTCAAAATAAGGAGTTGTAGTCCGGCGTATCCCGGAAACACCCCGACAGATTTTTTTCCAGACATCCTCCGCGTTAAAACCCAAAGGAGTCACCAGTCCATAACCCGTAATAACAACACGATGCATGGCGGTAAGAATGGAAAATGGAAAAATAGGAACGGACGCTCGTTGTTATTTGATTTATTTTGCAACTTCACGGTTACTGAGGATCAAATAGGCGACAATGAAAATGGGAATTGCGTAGGCTAAAGTCAAAATTCCATGTTGCAGCAGCCAGCCCGAATTAATATTGAATCCGTTGGCAATAGTCTTATCATACACCGCATATTCCGAAAGCGGCGGCACTGCCTGACCGATTAACGTCAAAAAAAGACCGAACACTTTATCCGCCGCTTTAATAAACGATGTTGAAAAACTGGTCGGCAAATCAACAACCATGTTTTGCTGAATAATAAGCCGGTAAAACGATTCGAACGGTCCGCCGCCGAGAACTTTGTTTAAGCCGATTTCAATCATAAACGCTTTGGAAAAACCGGCAATCACCATACCGATTGTGGAAATCATGGCAACCGCCCCGCTCAGGAAAGTGCTGAACAACACGCCGAAAGAAATCACCAACATCATTTGCATCCAAATCCCGAAATAACCTTTTACAAAATTCAGCACCACAGAACCGTCATTCGCCCGAAGATATAAATCCGTGCGTGCAACACCGATATATTGTTGATTATCGATACATTGCAGCCAGATTTCAAAACGTCCGTCCGCGACAATATCTTTGTAAAAGTCAAATTCACGGTGTTCGGTGAAGTTGGGGTCAAATTTTTCTTTTCGGAAGGTTTCGTCATCGGGGAAGGCATACGCGGCGCCGCCGGAAATACGCCCGCGCCGTTGAATAATTTGCGGGGTTGCTTCGAATTTCCAAGGAACCGTCAACGCTTTGGTAATAAATTCCTCCGTGCTGAATGTCATCACATCAACCCGCAAACCGGTTACGGGATTGCGGACGGCGAGGCTTCCGGTTACACGTTTTTCGATATCGCCTTTGTGGGTACGGAAAATGCCCAGTGTCATTTCGACCGGCAAACCGTCAGGAAATTGTTCATTCGGAAACATCTCTTCACGAATCCCGTCAAAAGAGAAAATTGCGGCTTCTTCGTAACTTCCTTCGGAGAGTTTGGTGCTGCCGCCGATGTAGGAGCGGTATTCCCATTCATGACCGACATTGATACCTTTATCTTTATCCCAACCGTCCGCGCCGCGAAAATCCAGTTTCGCATAAACAGGAATCCGTGCCTGCAACATTCCCTGCGAAGCATGAACCGTGTATCGGGCTTGGTCGCCTACTTTTTCCTGAGTAATAAGATGAGTATGACCGTTAACAATTCCGGCGCTGACGGTTCCGTCGGCAAACACGGCAACAGGATGTTTATGACCGTTTTTGAGGCGTGTTTCCCCGCGAAAAACAATACGTTTCGGGTCATCGGTTTGCATTCCCGCTTCGAGGGAGACTGGGGTTAAGTCGGCTTTTTCCGTGAGAATGTGAGTATGTTGTAAGCCGTTGGTAACAAAGAGATAGCTTGCGAGTCCCATCAATACGAGAATATTTGTTCCGATGAGTCCGATGCCGAGAACACGTCCGAACACCAGTTCACTGCTGCGAACCGGTTTGGTAACAACAGAATAGATTGTTTTTGTTTTGAAATCGGTCGGCAGACTGAATGAGCTCAGGAACAACGAGAGCAACAAAACCAGAATTGTTGTTGCCCCCATGACGAAAGACATATAAAGTTTGGCGGGATTTTCGCTGTTTGGGTCGAGAAACCATCCGGCAAACAGCAGCAAAACCATAAACAACGCAAAAACAAACAAAACACGTCTTCTGATGGATTCTTTGATGGTTAGTCGGGCGATTGCCCAAGTGCGGGCGAAGGAGAGGGAGGTAAAATTTTCGATGCCGCGTTCGACGGCGCGGTAGAACGGCACAAAAAAGCCGGAAAGTCCATAGCGGATAATGGAAAATAAGGCTCCGGCAAGAAGAGCCGCCGCAAGTAAAACAGCAACGGCTTTAAGCCAATCTAAAGCGGCGTTGGGCAGCCATTCGAAAAACGGTAAAATATTTTGTTCTAAGACCATGGGAGTAAATAAAAAAAGGATTGGTACAAAAAATAATCGGAACTGTAAAACCGCAACCGGTTTTTTGACGGGTGTTGTGGTGATTTGGGGGCAAACTCCCTCATCAAGTACACAACTTTAATTGTAATGGTGATATTTTATAGGAAATGCGGAACATTGCAAGTTCTCTGCCGGGAAATTTAGTAATATGTTGAAGGGGATTTCCGCAAATTTCTCAAATTCAAGCGGATTCGCAATTAAAATCACCGCCTTAAAAACATATCTATTCGGTAATTTGTTTT
>JAITQV010000136.1 GCA_031288765.1 Planctomycetaceae bacterium | reverse complement strand
GCGGTTCGGACGGGTGAAATGTTGTAAACAACCGTAACTTTATATGTAATGATATTGGAATTGGGTTGGAAAATATATTAACGAAAAAAATCATAGCAAAGGACAACATCTGTAAAATTATTATCAAATAGGGTAAACTGTACGTTCCCAGATTTTTAAGCCGAAATTCAACGGTTTTTCACCGATTTTAGTAAACTTTGAACATTTTTAGCTGTGTACAAAATTTGTATTTTATTCAAATATATCAAAAAAACCTGAAAATACAGATATTTTTCATCAAATTTTTTAGAAAGTATCGATATTATGCAAAAGGCAGATTTAATAAAACAGACTTATTTTTCTTTTGTGCAAAAACAAGAGCAGAAGAAAAAATGTTATCACAATAATAAAGCCAATAAATTATTTGAGCAAGATCGTGCATTTCATCAATGGTATCGTTTTGTTCTTTCGTTTCCGCCACATTTGGTGCAGGAATACATGGAACGATTTTCATCAAAAAAAGAAGATATTTTGTTAGACCCGTTTTGCGGAACAGGAACAACACTTGTTGAAGCAAAAATTCATAATATCCCATGTGTTGGCGTTGAATCCAATAAAATGGCTTTTTTTGCCTCAAACGTGAAATGTGATTGGGAAATTGATGCAGACCAATTTATTGCTGATTCCAAACGTATTGCAGAGATTTCCGAAAAGAAAATTCGTTTTAATAAAAAATTACGAATATTGCCGAAAGATCAAATGGAACTATTATTGAAATATTCAATTTCACCAATTCCACTTCATAAAACCTTGATTTTACTAGAAACAATCAATGAATCAAAAACACGATTGACGAATCATCAACGGCTTGCTTTTGCCACTGCAACTGTTCAATATGCAAGTAACCTACACTTTGGTCCCGAAGTCGGAGTCTCCAAAATAAAAAAACAGGATTCGGATGTCATTGACGATTGGTTTTCGACAATACAAATGTTTGCCCGTGATTTGAAAGGATTGCGAAACAAGAAAAAATTTCAAGTTTCGGATATTATTTTGGGAGATTCTCGTAATCTTGCCGATTCTCTTGAGAATTATTATGGTAGAATTAGTATTGTCTTCACATCACCACCTTATCCCAATGAAAAAGATTACACAAGAACAACACGTTTAGAGTCCGTTTTACTTGGTTTTTTACAAAACAAGAATGAATTGCGTGAAATGAAACAAACTCTTCTCCGTTCCAATTCACGAAATATTTATAAACACGATAATGACGACAATTTTATTATTCATCATTCTGAAGTGATAAAACTTGCCGAAACAATTGAGGCTAAACGAATTGCAATGGGAAAAACCTCCGGTTTTGAAAAAATGTATCATAAAGTTGTCCGGCAATATTTTGGCGGAATGGCTCGTCATTTGGAATCACTCAAACCGTTTTTGAAAAAAGGGGCGATGCTAGGTTATGTTGTTGGTGATCAAGCGTCGTTTTTACAGGTTTATATTCCGACAGGAAAAATTCTTGCTGATATTGCTGTTTGTCTTGGATATAAACTTGTTTCAATCAATCTTTTTAGGAAACGGTTTGCAACAGCAACAAAAATGAATATGAATGAAGAAGTTGTTGTGTTACAGTGGAATGGATAATTGCTATGAAGAAAAAAGAACTTAAATCACAAAAAAAACTTAATCGATATAAGGAACTTATCGAAAAAGTTTTCTTCACCAATTACAAAGAAGGTGCCAATGAGGTCTCTTTTTTGCGCGAAGACATTTTGAATATTGCTGAAAAATTAGAAATTAAATCACCTAAAAATATTGGTGATGTTATTTATTCATTTCGGTTTAGAATCCCGTTTCCTGATTCAATAATTAAACTTGCCCCTAAAGGAAAAGAGTGGGTGATACGACTTATTGGTAAGGGAAGATATCAATTTTCACTTGCCCAAAATTCACGTATTATCCCCAATCTGCTCATTTCAGAAACGAAAATTCCTGATGCTACTCCCGGCATCATCAAACGATACACTCAGGATGACGAACAGGCTTTGCTGACAAAACTCCGGTACAACAGATTGCTTGATATTTTTACCGGACTTACGTGTTATTCTCTCCAAAATCATCTTCGAACATACATTGCGGATATAGGTCAAGTGGAAACCGATGAATTATATATTGGATTGGATAAACGCGGTGTACATTATATTCTTCCGGTTCAGGCTAAAGGCGGCGATGACCAATTGGGAATTGTACAAATGGAACAGGATTTTGCACTTTGCCAAGAAAAATTTCCAATACTTGTTTGTATTCCAATAGCAGCTCAATTTATCGAAAAGGAACTAATCGCATTATTTTCATTCAAACAAACCGATAAAGGAATTGCCATAATTAACGAGAAACATTACCGGTTAGTGGATACGAATGATTTAAGCGAAAAAGAGATTCAATGTTATAATATCCCCAATGAAAATTGAATTTAGGGAACTTCTAAAAAAATCATAGCAAAGGACAACATCTGTAAAATTATTATCAAATAGGGTAAACTGTACGTTCTCCAATTTTTAAGCCGAAATTCAACGGTTTTTCACCGATTTTAGTAAACTTTGAACATTTTTAGCGAAAGGCGGTAACAATGGATTTTTTAGAAGACAAATTCAACGACATTCTTGACCGTAACGAAACTATTTTCTGGACAGGAATACCGAATTTTTGGACATGGATGTTTACTGCGGTACCGGTGTTGGTAATCGGATTGTTTTGGGGGGTTATTGATATCGGATTTAGTACCGTGTGGCTTTACAAAGCTCCAGCCGAAATGAACTATTTTTTTATTCCGTTTATGTGTGTTCACTCATTTCCGTGTTGGGGAAGCATATTGTATGTATTTTATCGGTATTTATCGCATAAAAATGTTGCTTATGCTTTTACCAATAAACGGGTGATGATTCGGAGCGGTCTTTTCGGAATTGATTATCAGATAATTGACTATGACAAAATTCAGGATATTCAGGTGAATGTCAATCCGATTGAAAAAATATGTAATGTCGGTTCGATTCTATTGAATACCGGCAATACCGGTAACAATTCAAATGGTTATGTGATAAAAAAAGGTTTTCGCGGAATAGAAAACCTTATGAAGTTTTCCGCCGGATCAAGGAGGTTTCACTTAACGTGAAAACCGACTGGAATTACCCTAATGCCAACCGTCCTGAAACCAACCCCGGTTATCAGACAAAATACGATGAGTGATGTTTTTCAAATAATATGTTCATCTTGCGGCAGTAAGTTGAATGCTAAAATCAGTTTGATTGGACAGACGCGGAATTGCCCAAAGTGCAAAAATCCCGTTCTGATTCAACGTGAATCGCGGCAAATACCTATTGTTGTGAATGAGCCGTCTATTATTCCGGTTCAGGCGGGACCAACTTTCAGTGACGGTACCAACCGGATTGAAAATTTGCCGGAACAACTGGAATTTCGTAACCGCTATGTTATTGCCGGAGCCGACCGGATTGTTGCAACATGGGAAAGCGGAAAAGGTTGGCTGGTTAATGTCGGCAACGGTTTTGTTTCGGCAAAACGGAATTTTTCGGCAATTCCCGATCAGGGAAATTTTGTATTGATTGAATTGGTGATTTCTCCGGCGGGTATTCCGTCGGGGCTGCACATGTTTACTATTTCGATGCGCGGGGCGTTGACCTCTCTTTTTCGTGACGAAAGTGAAATTCTCCACAAAGTCGATGGTGTCGGCACGTTGACGAAAAACCAAAAAATTTTGATGCTCGGTTATTTGCGGCAGAATTTCATGTTTGAAGTTCTTGCCGAATCGCGGGAAGTTGTTACGCTCCTCAGTAATCCCTAATCTCAGAATTTTCCGTGCGGACAATTATAAAATTGCCGTATTTTATGCAAGGGCTATGCTGTATACAGGGCTGTATGCAAGGGCTGGGTGGTTTTCACGATTTCTTTTTGCTAAAATAGAATGATTGTAACTGTCCGCAAATTTTTTTCGATACGAACCGGACAAAATACGAAGCCGATAAACCGAGTTAAACCGAGTTAAAACAGTAAATTTTTGCGAACAATTATAAAGATTTGAATAATAATTCCGTTTTCCCGTACTAATTATAAGGAGTATTAATTTCGCTCAACATTCCAACCCTACCGACAAGACAAATAAACGTCTTCAAATTGTTCTCTTGGCAACAGGGGCATTTTCTGTTCCTTCGATGCAGGCAATTTACGATTCCGGTGAATTTGATATTCAGTGTCTTGTAACGAACCCGCTTCGTTACGACAAACTAAACCGACCGATTATCACTCCGGCTCGTCGATTTGCCGAACAGCATCACATTGCTATTTCCGAAAAAGAGGATGTTCATTCCCTTGAATTTTTTGATTTTCTTTATTTAATGCGGCCGGACATTCTTTTTGTTTGCGATTTCGGGCAGATTCTTTCAAAGCGTGTTTTAAGCGGTTCGCTTTTGGGCGGTATCAACCTTCACGGTTCTTTGTTACCGAAATATCGCGGCGCCGCGCCGGTTCATTGGGCAATTATGAACGGCGAGCAGTTTACCGGAATCAGCATCATTCACATGACTCCGCAAATTGATGCCGGACCCGTGATTGCGCAAAGCCCGCCGATTCCGATTCATCCGTTTGAAACTGCGGAGGAACTCGAAGAACGTCTCGCTCACTTCGGTGCCGAGCTTGTTTTGGAAACGCTTCGGAAAATGGCGAAAAACGAACCGGTTCGGATTATTGAACAATTTCACAAACTTGCCTCCAAAGCGCCGCGTCTGAAGAAAGAAGACGGTTTGGTTGATTGGTCAAATTCTTCGCGTGTTATTTTCGACCATTACCGTGCGATGCCGGTTTGGCCCAAATCGTACACGGATTGGACACGCGAAGACGGAACAAAATTGCGGCTGATTTTGGGACAGATGCTTCCGTTGGACGATTCGTTTCGGGAATTGTCTTATGAAAACTATACTGATCCTATTTTTGTGAGACCGGTGTTGATTGATGCCAAAATGGACAATTTAGCCGCGTTCCGTGCCAGCCGGAAAAACAAGGACACTTCGCAAAATATTTCGAATATTTCAGAGCGTCCGCACACGCAGCATCACAATCTTAAGCGTCCGGGTTGGTGGAAACCGGGGACGGTGATTCGTGCTCATAGTCAGGATTTAATTGTTGCCGCCGGCGAGGGAACGGTACAAATTTTCAAAATTCAACCGGCGGGAAAGAAAATGATGGATGTTCGTGATTTTCTTTTGGGTTATCCTATCAAATCCGGCGACCAACTCGAATAAAATTCATGTAATTATTCAACTAATTATTCAACTAATTATTGAACCGATTGTTTTTTGGGGCGAATTTCACGGTGTATCTATTCGGCAACGAAGATCGAAATGAGTGAATAGTTAAGAAAATTGACTTATGCCTGATTTATTATAATAAAACATGGGCTATAATAATGCGGTAATAATGTGGTTGTTTTGTTTTCCGTCTTGCCCCGAATAAACCGTTCGGGGGTTGATACCCTTCAATAGGAAACCGGATATGAACGAAAAAAATACCCCCATAAACGAAATCCCAATTGCGGAGGAAATTGAAAATCTTCCGGTTAGCGAGGATTATGATCCGGCGTTGGAAAATATCCGCCGAAAATTTTCCATCAGGCAATTCCTGCGCGATGCTCCCGGTATTATGTTTAGTTTCATAATTCACGGTATTGTGTTGGTCATTCTTGCATTTTATTCTCTTCCGGCAATGGTTGATTTCCGCCCTGATTTGGTTGCCAATTTGGAAGATTTGGGCGAAATCGAAGATGTTGATATTTTCGAGGAAGAGCCTGTGGAAATTAATCTTGATGAGACCAATGATGTTACGGAGATTGACACAACAGTGGAAACCATGACAACAGAACTGAGTGTTCCCGAAACAGAACCCGCAATCGCAACCTCCGATCTCGGCAACCTCATGGCTCCTGATACGTTAATCTCCAAAATAAACAACACCGGCGATTTGGGCGGGCGGAATAACAGAGGGACTGCTGTTGCCGGCAGCGGAGGTTCCGAAGCCAGCGAGAAATCTGTTGCCGGTGGTATTCAGTGGATTGCCGAACACCAACTCCCCAATGGTTCCTGGTCTTATACACAATTGAGAAATCCGAATTGCCGCGGAAAATGCAAAGATGCAACAATGGATACGGCAAACCGATCTTATATTTCGGCAACTGCAATGGCGTTGCTGCCTATGTTGGGTTGCGGGATTACTCACAAGGAAGGGAAATACAAAAAAGAAGTTAAAGCCGGACTGGATTATATTACCGGCAATTATCAAATGAGACCGGAGGGAATTATTCTTGCCGAAAAGGGTTCTACGCCGGTGATGTATCATCAGGGTTTAACCACGATTGTTGTTTGCGAAGCCGCAGCAATGACCCGTGATAAAAATCTTGAAAAAATCGCACAAGGAGCAATCAATTATATTGTTTGGGCGCAAGATCCGGTTGGCGGCGGCTGGCGGTATTCTCCCAAACAACCGGGTGATACATCGGGGATGGGTTGGAATTTTATGGCGTTAAAAAGTGCTCAGATGGCGTATCTCAATGTTCCTCCCAGAACGATTCGCGGCGCGAAACATTTTCTTGATAATGTTGTCGGTATAGAGGGCGGGGCAAAATACGGCTACGAAAGTGCGAAGGACGGACCAAAACTCAGTTTGACGCCTATTGGATTGCTTGGGCAAATGTACATGGGTTGGAAGGCGGATCGCCCGGAACTAATTAAAGGAACCGATTATGTTTCCAATGCAGGACCGCAGCTAAATAATATCTATTACTGTTATTATGCCACACAGGTAATGCGTCATATCGGCGGTGAAAAATGGGATAAGTGGAACAAACAAATTCGTGATGAACTTGTTAAGCGTCAAATTACGGAAGGTCATGAAAAGGGGAGTTGGTCAACCGATATTGGCGGGAGTTTGGTGGGTGGTTCGGGCGGACGTCTTACGTGTACGGCGTTTGCGACAATGATTTTGGAAGTTTACTATCGGCATCTTCCGCTCTACCGGAAAACAACAACTGTTGACGCATTCCCTCTGGAATAAATTAATAGTAGAGAGTGTCGCACGCGGAATTATTGCTGTTGTGGTAGGAATTTCGCTTGCGGCACTATTAACTATTCACTGTTAAATATTAGACCTTTTCGCTAACTTACCAATATGGTATCTATTCAGTCCGCTATTCCGACAATAGGGCTGGAAGCCCTCAATATTATAGCGTAGGGCAACGCCCTAATGCTACTGTGGTGTTTTATATCAAGAGTTTACAAGCGTTTAGATGAATTTTGTTTTTAATCTTTTTTTGTAATTCTTTTTTTAGTACATCTCTTGGTTTGGTCATTTTTGGGAATCGGTTGTTCCTTTTTTTGACAACTCTTGGTTCGGGCGGTCTTTGTTGTTTGGCGACGTGCTGTTTACTTAATGTGAGGAGGAATTCGTGTTTTTTTGTGCCGATTATAAA
>JAITQV010000126.1 GCA_031288765.1 Planctomycetaceae bacterium | reverse complement strand
AAAAGCGGCGGATCGTAAATCATTGTCAGGCGATGTTTGCCCGCCGGTAAATCAACACCGCGAAACACTTCCTCAACACGCTTAACCGGAATCTCCGTACCGTTTTCAAGAAAAGCCCGCCAGCCTTGCCAATATTGTTCGGAAATAATAACCGTTTCCGCCTCCCTGAGCGAAACATCAAGAACCAGCCGGTTTGGTTCAAACAAAACATAAGGCAGTACAAACGGGTTACGAATTTTCCAAATTGATTTATTGTTCGACAAATCAATTCGTTCCGCATTTAATTGAATGTGATCGGGCGCAACAACATATTGAACGCCAAGCCGTGCAAGATGCGTTTCAAAATTTCCCGGTTCGCCGTATTTCCATTCGGAACGAAGCTTTCCGGCAACCGCATTGTAATCTTTCGGCATAAGCGTTCCGCGAACATCAATCACACTAATCCGTTGCGGTAATGTGTATTTTGGAAACAAGGAAATTTTGTCCCAACAAATCGCCTCCGCTAGACGTTGTTTTGATGAAGTTGTTTCAAATTCTGCCGGATACCAAACAGGAAAACGATAAATTCGTACCGGTATTTTGGAGTTCGCTATGGTTTTACTGAAAAACGTTTCGGTATTTCGTTCACTGTTTGGAACAGCGGCGAACATCCAGGTGTTTGCAAACAATAAATCCAAAGCAACAAAAAGAAGCAAAAAATGCGGTGCGGATTTCCAAAGAATTGTCAGACGGATCATAAACGTGAAAAAGAAAACAGAAATCGCTGTAAATAAAAGCCCTAATCGGGCGGTTTCGGTATTAAATGTACCGAAAAGCGGACAGTTCGGAACGTTTGGAAAAATGTTGATACGGAATAAAACAATTATCAAAACGAAAAACGCCGGTATGTAGAAGAACCAAAGACTGAATTTAACACGTTGACGGAATAATTCTTCTTTGTGAAGCCGGTCAAATCCCGCTCCTGCCGAAAGTGCAAGCATTAATGTTGCAACAACCAACAGTTTTGCCGGATAACGAAACATTCCGTAATCCGGTAAATATGTCAAAACCGGATAAATAATAAACCAATTTCCCAAACTGCCAAGAGCAAAAATCAAAAAAAGAATAACCGAAATAAAAACACGGCGGTTAAACCGGACACGGTTAACATTCGTAACAACGTTGCGGCGATGTCCGCAAAATGAAAAAATCGCCAGCAATACGGGAAAAAATCCCATGTAAAACGAAGGAACCCAAATTTCATTATCAAACGGTAATGCGGAAAACCACCGAGCGTTTTCAGGGAATTGCCAGCCTCCTGCGTTTGGTAACAAAAACTCAATCAATCGCCACGGCGGAACAGAAAAAGAATAAATTGTTTGCCGGTGTGTTGCTAAGGTACGGTCGGAAAATGTTCCCAATTCCCACGCAGGTAATATCTGAACCGCCGCAAGAAAAAAAACAATCACACCTGATAAAAGAAATAATAATAACCGAAAACGAAACATCGGAAATTGCAACGGAAAATAATACAACTTTTTCCATTGATATTGTTTCCGTTTCCGGCATTCGGCTATCCATTGAACCGCGGCGCAAAGTATTGCGTTGTAAGCGGCTTGCGGATCACCGCCGAGAATCATCATCGCCAAAACAACACCGAATCCCGCCGCATACCTGATTTTGTTACGATGAATAATCCGGTCAGCCTGACGAACCGCTTCGGGCAGCCATGCGGCACCGACTAAAAACGGTACATTATTCCACTGAAATAATACATTGCCGCTAAACGTGTAACAGAATGCAACGAGGGTTGCCGATTCTCGGCTGCAACCCCAGCATCGCGCCAAACGGTAACACAAAAACAACGCCAATAAAAAATGTCCGGCAACATAACCGGTGTACGCGGTGAGTGAATCAATCTGAAAAAATACGGAAATTCCGAGAGTGAGTAATGTTACGGGATAAAAAAATGCTGTTGTCGGATTGGCGGCAAGCGGTTGACCAAGATTTTCGTAAGGATTCCAAAGCGGTAAACGCCCCGCCGCAACCTCTTCGTAAAGATATTGAAACAGCGGAGCATAAAAATGCGCCCCGTCACGAAAACCGGGAGTTCCGCTGAAAAACAACAGAAAAACAACCACAAATAAAAACGTAATCGGAAAAACCGCCTTGGAAAAATCTTGCATGTTTTATGTTTTTTTGTAACTTTTCGCGGAATTATAAAAAAAATTACCTGTTTCAATCAGCCGCATTTTTCAAGAACGGTTACTAAATGAAACAGGTAATTACGAAAATTCTGCCGGATAATTACATTTATTCCAGAATCAGTTCGATTTTTTCAAGCGTTTTTTGAGCAAGTTTGGCGCGGTTGTTTTTTTCATCGCTGCCGGTCGAATCTTTGACCGTTTTCAACAAGCGGACAAACATCTGACCTTTAACGGAAAGTGTGTAACGAATATCACTGCGCAATCTGCCGCCGCCGGTTTCAAACCAAGGACTGCTCATCGGTTTGTTTTCCAACGCTAAAATCGATTGACACGCTGCCGTGAAATCCTGACCGTTACCGCTAACCGATACCGCAAGTTTTTTCGCCAACTCGCCCGAATCCAATTCGACGATAAATGCGGGAATTTTTTTGGCTTCCTTATTCCAGTCGGCGGGAAACATTCCGTACAACGAATCCGAAGTCATCGCCCAAGGACGATCACAATCCTCAATCACTTTTCCCGTTACCGAAACTTCATTGTCTTCACCGCGTTGCGCCGTAAATTGCGGCGGTTCGTTTTTTGAAACGGAATCCGGTGTAAGACTCGGTATTTTTGCCGGAACGTTAAGCGGAACAATTGGTGTTGTAACCGGAACAGGAGTATAAATTGTTGACGTAGAGGTATAAGGAGTGTAAGTTGTTGTCGCTCCTACTATTGTAACCGACGGTATCTGGTCAACCATTTTTTCCAATATTAACAAGTGTTCAGGATCTGTTACTGGTAATTGCAGTAATTTTTCAGCAAGGCGTCTTTGTGCAGCCGGTGAGAGTTTCACAAAAGTTCTGGAAAATCCTTCCAAACCCAATCTGGTATCATAATTCCAATTGAAATAACGCATTGCCAATTGAGTGTACAATTCATCTTTATCTTTGACCGGAAAAGTTTCATTGACCGGAACAAAAACATTTTTATCATTGATGACCGGAACATTTTGAGTGACATTTCTTGTTTCTGTAATAAGATTACCTGCCGCATCGCGGTATTGAATTGTAGTAACTCGATGTTGTGGTTGCGGAACAACAGCAGTCTTTCCAAAGGGATCATGCAATGTTGTTGCAACAACTTTTTCCTGTTGCGGAACGGAAAATGTTGCCGCCGGTTTTGATTCGGTTTTTACCGTTTCTTTTTCTGTTTTTTGTACAGTTTGCGGCGGAGCGGGTGCGAGTTTGGGCTTGCCGGGATCACGGGTTGCAACATCGACAATTCCCTTCAAATCGTCAGGATTGACATTGGCATCAACCACCGCAATATATTCGCCGTCCTTTTTCGCACGGGAAAGCAGCCAGCTGAAAATGTCCGCTTGCAACATTGCCGGCGTCCACGCATTATGACCGCAAATTCCAAATTCCGACTTTTTTACGTTACAACCTGCCTTTTCGACACGTTCAAAATCTGCTCTCGCGGAATCAATACCGCTGTCGTCGGAACTGTAAATCGCCCAAATCGGAATCTTTTTGAGAACCGGATATTTTTGCAACGCTTCATCGGTCAACGCCCGCCAACTGACAAGCGGAACAGCAGCGGCAAACAATTCGGAACGGCGTTCCAACGCCCGCCATGTCCCGTCGCCGCCGGTACTCAAACCCGATACGGTAATCCGATCCGTATCAACCGGATAATTCCGTATCACCTGATCAAGCATCGCAAACGAAAATCCAAGCGGTGAATCCTCAAACGGTTGCGAAACCGTCAAAACCGTTGCGCCGTCAATTTCCGTTAAAGAAACAGATGTTTCCGATTCGGAACCAAACGCCGATTTATATTGTTCCAAAATCTTTTCGCGTAACGACGAATCGTTCAACTGTTGAGTAAGACTTTGAGGAAGTGTTCTGGTATAGGAAGAAGCGTCCCAATTACCATGATCGCGCGGGGCTTGCGGTACGAGCAGAAAGAAATCGCGCTTCTTTTCGCCGGTCAAGTAAGTAATAATGTGATGTAAATGAATGAGTTGGAGTTTGTTATCATTGCCGACTTCTCCGCCTCCGTGCAGCCAAAGAATAAGCGGATACTTTTTGCCCGGCTCCAAAGATTCCGGAACATGCAGCCGATATTTCAGTACGGCATTTTCGTACTTTTTCTTACCGGTGTAGGTGATGGATTCTTCCTTGAAAAGCGGCAACATCGCAGGAACAACCAGCGAACCCGTCTCTTCGTACCGTCTTGCCGGTTGAATGGCAATCGCCTCCAACTGTTCCTGCGTCAACGGCTTCG
>JAITQV010000111.1 GCA_031288765.1 Planctomycetaceae bacterium | reverse complement strand
TACAACCCCTGAAATGGCAGTGAATTTTATTCAATCCATACACAACAAAACGATTTGAATATAAAATGAACACTATTAGAGACAAAGACATAAAATACCCAAAATCAAAATTAATGGTTTTGATTAGTAGTATGTACAAAAGTCCCATATTCTCCTTATTTTGTTGGATTTTGTTTTGTGTGTTCGTTTGTACCATAACATATATTACATTTAAAACGGATACTTATAGATTTTGTGATATTGAAGATTCGAAATCGTTACTAGATTTTTTACCAACATCATTTTTTTCTGCGCCATTTTGTGGTGAGATTGTAGTAGAAAGACGGCGATTTAATAATAGTATTACTATATATGGCTCTCCTAAATCTGTTGAGTATGTGAGTAAATGGGCAATGGAATATTTCCAATATGAAACATCCATTCAAGATAGCATCGAACAGATATTTCAAATAGATGATGGTACCCACTTCTTTTGTACAAAATATTTTCTTGATTTAAACAATGAAATTGTAAAACAAGAAAGTCGCATAGAGGTTTCACAAGACAAAAAAATTTTAATTATTTTACTTACTTATAGTAACAAAAAATAAAATTATAATATGCTCATTACACCCCTAGCGGGGTTAAGATTCAGTGTTAATACTGAAAACAAAGGACTGAATAAAGACAACGCAACTCCAGTTAAGAACCAATATTTAACCTCCAATATTTCCTCAATTCGTCGTTACGTTGCCAAGTGTCTCTATTTCCTTGTTTGATAACTATCGTGTATGGTATATGAACATTATTAAACTTTTGGATAATTCGTTCTATCCATGGTTTATCAAGAGTACGGCAAATAAAAATTGAAACGGATTCTTCATCCGACATCGGCATATAAAACCATCTGTACTTATCAATATTGTTTATTAGATGTATAAATGTATCTTCAACATCCAGTTGTTTCAACAAATCAATATTAGTATTCGCGTCAAGCACCATTTGTGGATAATAACATCCCTTTTCGATTAAATAATTTTGATTATCTGCTTTTGACCATAAATACATATACTCTGCAGGATCGTCTATATGATCTGTACGATCAAAAGGTGGTTGGTTGAAACATTCACATCCTTTTCTTGAAATTACCCGAAGAATATATTTCAATGCTTTAGGGTAGGAAGGCATAACAATATTAGGAAGATGTGAAAATGAAGGTAACGGCGGTCCTAATATGTCATTGAAAAAGATCTGATCTTTTTTAATTTGATTATTTGTATGTTTCATTATTTGGAAATGGGAAAATTATTATTTCATATTTTATTTCAATAAACAGACTTCATGATTTCCATATTATGCGATGCAACGCCGGCGTCTGTCTTCTAAAAAACAAAATCTTAAACTATGATAAGTGTAGTTGTATTTTACCGTCATCTCTGGTATAAAAAAGATGTGGTGTGTTTTGAATCTTCCAAGTAAAGACCGATTGCAGCCTGATAAACGATAAGGTTGTTTTTCGGTTTTTACCGGTTTATTGATTTCCTTTTTTACATATAATAGGAGAACTTTCAATGCAAAAATTATCCGACTGTTTCATTTTGGCAAACAACGTTTCTATTCCGTGTATTGGTTTTGGGACATGGCAAATTTCCGATGATAATACGGTTGTTCAATCGGTTCTTACGGCGATTGAGACCGGTTATCGTCATATTGACACTGCCGCCGCTTACGAAAACGAAAAAGGAGTCGGTCAGGCGGTGCGTTCCTGCGGTCTGAAACGGGAAGATGTTTTCGTAACTAGCAAACTTTGGAATACACAACGCGGTTACGAAAAAACTCTTGCGGCTTTTGACCGGACAATGGCTAATTTACAACTTGATTATCTTGATCTTTATCTTATTCATTGGCCCGCCAACGCCAAACAATCCCCTGATTGGCAAACAATCAATCAGGAAACTTGGCGGGCATTTGAAAAATTGTACAAGGAACAACGGATTCGGGCGATTGGACTGAGTAATTTTTTGCCGCATCATCTTGAACCGCTTCTCAAGCAGGCGGAAATCACACCGTCGGTCAACCAAATCGAATTTCACCCCGGTTACACTCAACAGGAAACCGTTGATTTTTGTAAATCACACCAAATTCTTGTTGAGGCGTGGAGTCCGCTTGGTCAGGGTAAGGTACTTTCCAATCCCGAACTCCTCCGTATCGCCGGTAAGTACAAAAAATCAACGGCTCAAATTTGTATCAAATGGTGTTTGCAAAACGGAATTCTTCCGTTACCGAAATCAACAACATCATTCCGAATTAAGGAAAATGCATCGGTATTTGATTTTGAACTTTCGGTTCAAGACATTCAAACGATCAATCAATTACCGCATTGTTGGGATTCGGGCTTTTACCCGGACAAAATTGATTTCTGAATTTATGACCGTTCACACAAAATTTACATGAGATTACTTACTTTCCGTACGTTCCGAAAATTCCCGTCCGGAAACTAGGGCTAAGAACGTTAAGGCTAAGAACATTTACAATTCATGAATCTATTTATCAGAGTAATTCTGTTAAGCGGTTGGTTTGCCGTTTTGTTGTTACTGCCGCGTTTTGTTGTTGCGGAAACGCCGGAACCGATTGCCGTACCGCAATTAAATGTGTTACCGGAACCAGTTGCCTTGCCGCAGCCGCCCGCTGAAACAATAACCGCAATACCCGTTCCGCCCCAATCCGAACGTCAGGAACCTTACCGTGTTTTTTTTCCGATAGATTCGTTTCAGAATGTTGTCGGCAACACGGTCTATATTCCAATGGAGTTTCTGCAATTATTGTCACGGAACGCCGGAATCGCCGGTCCCGAACCGCATCATCAATGGAATATTGAACGGGCGGAATATCAAGGTTCGCTTGTCCATAACCCGCTCACACAAGATATCGAATTGGCGGACGATTTCAAAGCAATTTTTGAAATCAATCTTGATTCGGAAAATGCCGCTATGGTTTTTCCGTTACTGCCGCTTTTCCAAGACCATGCTTTTTGGGATTCCAAACCGGTTCAGGCAATCCGGCGAACAACGGCAAATAATGAAAACAACTTTCTGGTTTTTAATATCGAAAACGAAAAAAAAGGCAAGCATCGGTTGGAACTTTCTCTTGTTCCGAAACAGGAAGAACACGATAAAACCCGCCGGATTGCTTTAAATATTCCCAAAGTCCCCAACACAATTCTCCGGCTGAAAACGCCGCAAGACGCTCCGGTAATTAACGTCTCGGAATGTTTGGGAGCCGTTACGCCCAACTCATTGTTGTCACCGAATTTGGTTGCCGAAATCGGTGCTTCGGATCAACTTGTTTTTTCATGGAACAACGAATTAAACCGCGGTGTCTCGACAACTTCCGAAGTCGAACAGTTTTTCCGGCTTTGGGCAAAACCGACACAAGTTGAAATCAGAACTTATTTTCGCTTCAAAATTGAAGGCGGACGGGTTCCCTCGCTTCATTTTCAAACCGATCCGCGTTGGCATCGTTCCGGTCCGTTTCATTGTGAGGAATACCCGATTGACCGGACGGAGACTTATCTTGATTCCGCCAATCAGGACAACGGAACTTCGTTACAAAATGAGATTACCCGGTTGAATTTCAAAACGCCTGTTTCGGGAATTTTGACGGTGAGTGCCGGTTTTGTTCTTCGTGATTTCAACGGAATCGGCAAAGTCCGGCTGCCTCAATTCCGTGCGTTACAATCACGGATTACAAAATCAATGCTTGCTGTTTTTGCGGATCCGATCATAGAACTTGACTATCCGAATGCCGGTTTGGGAACCGGATTTGAAACGAATTTTCCCGGTTCCGGCAACGAAGAACAACCGTTAGCCGAATATGATTTAACCAAAACGGAAATGTCTTGGATGTTGGCAATTCGCACGAAAAATCAAATTCCGACCGTTAAATGGAATCAATCCGTCCGTTTTGACGACGGTGATTCCAATTTGTTTTGCCGCGGTGAATTTTCGTCCGTCAAAGAAATTTTCCTGCAACGTTTTTCCGTTCCCAAATCTTTTCGGGTTGAATCGGTTGAAGTCCGTGATGCGCGGCAAAATCCTGTCGAAATTCGTGTTGCGGAAACGGCGCCGGGTTCGACGGCTGAAAAACGGTTACACCGGATTATCTTTTTCAAGCGGGCGGTTTCGGGAGATTATTCGATAACAATTCAGGGAAATTTCGCAACCCAAATAAGTACGCACGAACGGACATTGGAACCGGTTCCTTTAATTATTTTTGACGAGGTTCGGGCGGAAGAAAAATTATTGAGCATTTTTCGGACTTCTGCTGTTGTTGCGGAAATCCAAACGGAAGGAACTTATTGGGCTGCATCGGATGTTACACCGGTTGCGCCGAAACTGTTCCAAAATTCGCTTCCGTTGCGTTCGTGGCGAGGGAAAAATTCGCCGTCCATTCCCGAAAACAACCAAACCGCCCAATCATTGCCGAACACAAACGATTGGGAATTTCAAACGCCGCTCATGTTTTCGCTTGTTCCGAACGAACCGGCGATTCAAGGCGAACAAATCACAACCATTTCACGAAGTGTTGCCGATGTTTGGAATATTACGTTCGATATTCTCTGGAACATTTCCGGCGGCGAACTGGACACAATTCGATTCCGTTGGGACGAACAATGCGGTTCAACGATTTCGGTGGATCCGTCGGTTCCGTTCACTCTGGAACAAAGCGACGGTCATACATATTTGGTGTTGTCACAAAAAATCCCGTTTTCCGGTCAACAGCATTTTCGAATCAAAGCAACATTAAACGCTACGGGAATTTCTATTTCGGTTCCGAAATTGATTCCGAAAATCGATAAAGCGGAAAAAATTGAAACAAAAAATTTTGTGATTTTACCGCGTTATGCGGACGAGGAACTGATTCCGTGGAACCTGAACCGTCTTGAAACGGTTGATGATGCAACACGAAAACAGTTGGAGGAAAAAACGGCAAGACTTCCAGAGGAAAATAAAATATCGGTTCCGGGTACGATTCTTACGGTGCCGGAGGGAATTACGGCTCAAGGCAGTACCGTGCGGACAATTGTTGTTCGTGAACCCGTGTTGGATACCAATTCCCATTTATTTCTTCAGGCAACCGGAAATGAAACAGAAGATTTTACCGCAACAATAACACGGAAAAATTTACCGTCGGTTGTGAGCCTTTATGATATGAATATTTTTATCCAAAACAACGGAGTTTTATTTGGTTGTGCAACAGTTGATTTGAAAAGTCGGGGACAAGACAGTTTCTTTTTGCGAATGCCGCCGGATTATGAATTAATTCGCGTAACTTGTGCCGGTGTTGCCTCTAAAGGAATGAAGTTGTCGAAGGATCAATGGAAAATTGATCTCTGGTCGAGCGATTATCCGCAACGTGTTAAAATTATTTTTCGAGGGCAGCTTACTGTTAATGAAACTTCATCGCAACCGTTGACGTTATCGCAGTTGAATAAGGAAAAACGAACAATCTCATTGCGTTTTCCGGCGCTTGAAGGCGTTTCCGTACAACAAACACTTTGGACGGTTTCATTGGAGACGCCGCGTGATGACTCGTTTTCGCCGTTTGATATTTTGGTGCATCGTAACCATAAAAGGTTGGATACCGGTAACGTTTTATCCGGTCATATTCCCGTATCGGGAAATAGGGCAATGCAAACATTGCTCAAACTCAATTTAATCCGTTTGAATAATCTTCTTCTTGTTTTAAATTCTGTTTCCACGCCGCCGCCGGCACGGTCTGAAGAAGTAAAACGTTGGTTTGTTTACTGGCAGGATGAGTGGTTTGCCGCCGTCAACACGGTGGAATATCAAACTAAAAATTTTCCGGTAACTCTTCAATCCGGTAATCATGAACTTATTCTTGATCCGATAAATCCGGCGTCGGATGTTTCGATTTCCGGTTTTATTGGAACGATTCTTGAATCGAAAAATATTCCGATGTCGAGAGAGGCGTTGATGCAGCGGTATCAAAGTGAGATTTCGGCGAAATTTCCGTTTACTGTTTTGGAGAGCAATCGTCAACAACCTCAGGTATTTTTTTCAAATTTCCCATTTCCGTGGCGCGGCAACATGATAACTGATGTTTCGTATTTTTTCGGGGTGAACGAAAATGCGATCAATGAAATTTGTCTGACTTCGAATCCTAAGGGTTATCATTTGCCGTTTTTTTTACGCAACCGTTTATTGAATCATTTATTACTTGGATTGGCGGTTCCGGTATTTCTTTTAATTTTATTGATACGTTTTCATATTTGGGATTTATTTTTTCAATTTCCGCATTTTTGGGGATTTGCTGTGGGGTTATTATTTTGTAATTTATTTCCGTCCGGTTTTTTAGGAATGGCGATATTATTATTAACATTTTTTTCATTTTGTTATCCTGTCTGGCCTCGGCACCGCGAATTTTTTGAACAGAAACCAAGTTAATCGGTTTTTTAGTTAATAGTTTATAGTGGATAGTTGAAGATGTCCGCCTCAAAATCTTTTCACAGATTTTTTATGTAAGCATTGTGATTCTCCAAGAAAATGATACAATCACCTTTTCGGTTGTTCGACCAACCGGTTGAATTTTACTCCTGTTTTACACTATTGCCGTTTGAAATTCCAAATGGAATAATGTTGTGATTTAGTTTCATTTCAACTTCCGTCTTCTAATGAAAATCTATATTTCCGGCGAATATTTTGAAAAAGAAAATGCTAAAGTTAGTGTTTTCGATCATGGTTTTCTTTACGGCGATGGTATTTTTGAGGGAATGCGGTCTTACGGCGGCAAAGTGTTTCGCCTGCACGACCACCTCGAACGCCTTTGGGAATCCGCCAAAAGTATCATGTTGACAATTCCCGTTACCGCCGAAGCAATGGAAAATGCCGTCAACAAAACCCTCCAAATCAATGAAATTTCCGATGGTTATGTTCGGTTGATTGTTACGCGCGGCACCGGAACATTGGGACTCGACGCCCATTTGTGTCATCATCCGCAAGTTATTATTATTGCCGATCATCTGGCTCTTTATCCGAAAGAATATTACGAAAACGGTTTGGAGATTATTACCGCTTCGACAATCCGAACCAACCCCGCAATGTTGGGACCGCAAATCAAATCCATGAATTATCTAAACAATATTCTGGCAAAAATTGAAGGTCATCAAGCCGGTTGCGCCGAAGTGTTGATGCTCAACTCAAAAGGCGAAGTTGCAGAATGCAGCGGCGATAATATCTTTATTTTCAAGCGGAACCGGTTACACACACCTTCGCCGGATGCCGGTATTTTGGAGGGAATTACCAGACGTGTTGTTTTGGAACTTGCCGCCGAACTCGGGCTGAATGTCAAAGAAGCCCCCATGACGCGGCACGATATTTACACGGCGGACGAATGTTTTCTTACCGGAAGTGCGGCGGAATTGATTCCTGTTGTCAAACTGGACGGACGAATTATCGGCAACGGTAAACCGGGGAACATTACAAAAAAATTGCTGGAACGTTTTCGTGCCGAAACGAATGTGTGATTTGGGGTGTGTAATTACAAATCCCAAACCCACAACCCAAAATCTCCAATCCCAAACCTCAAACCCCTAAACTACAAAAATGGATATTCCTTTTGTTCATTTACATTGTCATAGTCATTATTCCCTTCTTGACGGAGCCGGAAAAATCGAAGACCTTTTGAAACGCGCCAAAGACCTCGAAATGCCGGCACTTGCCCTGACGGATCACGGTAATTTGTTTGGCGTGCTGGAGTTTTACCAAAAGGCGAAGGAATTCGGCATCAAACCGATTATCGGTTATGAAGCGTATATTGCTCCCAACAGCCGTTTCGAGAAAACCGGTTCGATGAAGGAATCCAATTATCATCTTACACTTCTTGCCGTAAACAAAACAGGTTATAAAAATCTGTTAAAACTTGCTTCGGCGGCTTATCTTGAAGGAATGCACTACAAACCGCGAATCGATAAATCCTTGCTTCGGGAACACAATGAAGGTTTGATTTGTTTAAGCGGCTGTGCGTCCAGCGAACTTTCGCGAACCCTCCTTCAAAACGAAAACAATAACCTCGAACAAGCAATCTCCATCGCAAATTGGTATCGCGAATTGTTTGGTGATCGGTATTATCTTGAAATTCAGGATAACGGTCTTGAGATTCAAAAGATTATTTTGGAAGGAATTGTCCGTCTTTCGCAGGAACTCGGTATTCCTACGGTTGCAACCAATGATGTGCATTATGTTTACCAAAATGATTGGGAGGCGCAGGATATTTTGCTTTGTGTGAACACCGGCAAACTCCGTGTGGACGAAAAACGGATGCGTATGGATTCCGACCAATTTTTCCTGCGAAACGGTCGCGAAATGCTTAGAGCAATGCCCAACCATGAAGACGCCATTCAACGAACAATGGAAATTGCCGACCGTGTTGATATTGATCTTGAACTCGGCAAACGGTATTTTCCGGTATTTACGCCGCCGGACGGGATGTCGTCCGATGATTATCTTCGCAAACTTTGTCTCGAAGGACTTGCCAAACGTTACGCAGGCAATCCGAAACATTATAAAAACGGTCAATTCTCCGAAGAGGTTTTAGCCCGATTGGATCGGGAGCTTGCGGTTATTAAAAAGCTTGGTTTTCCCAATTATTTTTTAATTGTCTGGGATTTTGTGCGTGTTGCCGAAGAACGCGGGATTCACCGGACGGCGCGGGGCAGCGGAGTTGGGGCGTTGGTGTGTTACGCACTGAACTTGTCCCATGTTTGCCCGTTGGATTTCGATTTGCTCTTTGAACGGTTTTTGGACGAAAACCGTGTTGAGGCGCCGGATATTGATATTGATTTTGATCAAAACCGCCGCGGCGAAGTTCTCGACTATGTCAAAAAACAATACGGTGAAGAAAATGTTGCACAAATCGGTGTTTTCGGGACAATGGCGGCAAGACAATCCATTAAAGATGTGGGACGTGTTCTCAACATGCCGATTCCGTTTGTTGAAAATGTTACAAAACTTATACCGGATGAGCCGAAAATGAAAATTGCAAAGGCTCTGGCGGGAAATGAAGAATTAAAAAAACGCTATGAAGACGAGCCGGATATTCGTGAGTTGATTGATTACGCCAAACAACTCGAAGGTCTTGCCCGTCAATCCGGGGTTCACGCCTGTGCGGTGGTTATTGCCGACAAACCGCTGATCGAATATCTTCCGCTGCAACGGGTTAAAGACGGTCCCGATGTCGTAACACAATGGCAAATGGGCGATGTTGAGAAAGCCGGTTTGCTCAAAATGGACTTTCTGGGGCTTCGCAACCTGACCATTCTGGCGCAGGCAATTGATATTATCAAGGAAACGACAGGCGAAACCGTTGATCCGTACAAATTTCCGTTGGACGATAAGCAAACTTACGAATTGCTTTGCCGCGGGGAAACAAAGGGAATTTTCCAACTTGAAGGCGGCGGGATTCGGGAATTGCTGCAACGAATGAAGCCGGACAATTTCCGTGATATTATTGCGACATTAGCCTTATATCGTCCCGGTCCGTTGGAAGGCGGCATGGTTGATCAATATGTTGCGGTTAAACACGGTCGGGCGCAAGCGTATTATGAACACGATGTGATGAAAGATGTTCTTGCGGAAACAAACGGTGTGATGGTTTATCAGGAACAAATTATGCGGATTTTGAACCGGCTTGGAAAAATTCCGCTTGGCAATTCCTATACCTGCATCAAAGCCATCAGCAAGAAAAAAGAAGAACAAATCGGCAAATATCGTGCGCAATTTGTTGAGGGAGCGCATGAAAACGGATTGACGAAAGAAAAAGCCGAAGAGATTTTTGAACTGATTATCAAGTTTGCCGGTTATGGTTTCAATAAATCTCATTCGACCGCTTATGCGTTAATTGCGTACATGACGGCTTATTTGAAAGCCCATTATCCGGTCGAATTTATGGCGTCTTTGCTTTGCGGTGATATTTCAAAACGGAATTTTACCGGAAAAGATTCGACGGTTGAACATATTGAAGATTGCCAACGGATGGGGATTACGATGGTTCCGCCGGATGTGAATTTCTCGAAACAGCTCTATTCCGTAACGGATGGAAAAATCATGTTTGCGTTGACGGCGATTAAGAGTTGCGGCGATTGGGCGGCGGATAAAATTGTTAATGCCAGAGAAAAGGGGGGGCGGTTCAAAGACATTTTTGATTTTTGTGCGCGGGTTGACAAAAGGGCGTGTTCGCGCGGAACGGTTGAAACACTTATTAAGGCGGGAGCTTTTGATTCATTGGGTTTGTCCCGTGCGCAACTTTTCCGTACAGTGGAGCAGGCGTTTAAATCGGCACTCAGTATGGCGGAAGACTTAGCGAAAGGTCAGACAAGTCTTTTCTCGTTGTACGAGGAAACGGAACCGGCAGCCGTAGCCGCCAAGCCTGCCGCATTAGCGGGTTTGCCGGATATTCAGGAATGGTCTGATAAGGAAAAAGCAGTGTACGAAAAAGAAGCGCTTGGTTTTTATCTTTCGTCGCATCCGCTCAAAGAATATGAAACACTTTTCAGACAAATTTGTTCTCATGGTTGTTATGAAGCGTCGGGGTTGCCTGATCGTACTGATGTTATTTTGGCGGGAGCGATCGGCGATATTAAAATTAGTGCAACTAAAACGGCGAATAAGCCGTTTGCGATGTTTACGTTGGAAGATGCTGATGGTCCGATACGTTCCATTATTTGGCCCGAGCAGTATGCCAAGTATGTGCATTTGGTTAAGAACGAAACCATTGTTTTTGCGGTGGGGCGGGTTGACCGAAGCCGCGGGCAAGACGAAGACAATACCGGTAATTTTATTATCAACGATTTATACACGGTTGAAGAGGCGGCGGAACACTTATCGCGCGGGTTGGGGATTACGATAGATGAACACCGTCATTCGATTGAAAGTATCAAAAAGTTGTATGAAATTTTACGCGGTTATCCGGGGCATGGAACGCTTGAACTTTCCGTACAACTTCAAAACGGTTCGCTGGCGCAATTCCGCAATCCGAAATTACGAATTGCCTTGTCTTCTGAGGTACAGCGGCGAGTTACTGATCTTCTCGGCAATGATTCTATCCGTCTTCTCAAGACGGTTCCGAAGAAAAACGATAACAGAAACAATCCCAAACAGTGGAGACGTAATAATAATTACTAAGGGGAACTTCTAAAAACCGTAATTATCTATTT
>JAITQV010000109.1 GCA_031288765.1 Planctomycetaceae bacterium | reverse complement strand
CGAAAGATTCGGAGGTGTCCCCGAAAAACGCGGAGGTGTCTGCGAAAGATTCGGAGGTGTCTGCGAAAGACTCGGAGGTGTCTGCGAAAGATTCGGAGGTGTCTGCGAAAGACGCGGAGGTGTCCCCGAAAGACTCAGAGGTGTCTGCGAAAGATTCGGAGGTGTCTGCGAAAGACGCGGAGGTGTCCCCGAAAGACTCAGAGGTTTTTCCAGAAGATTCAGAGGTTTTTCCAGAAGTCTCAGAGGTTTTTTTTAAGACCTCACTTGTTTTTTTCTAAAACTTGGGAGTATCCGTGAACAATTTACGGGTGTCCGTAAAAGATTCGGAGGTGTCCCCGAAAGACTCAGAGGTTTTGCCGGAAGATTCAGAGGTTTTTCCAGAAGACTCAGAGGTTTTTTTCAGGGCTTCATTTGTTTCCTGCAAAACCTCATTGGTTGTATCTATTCCGTCCCTTGTCCGTATTAACCCCAAACCTTCACCCCGTAATCTAAAACCGAAAACAGAATTATTGCCGCTACAGTACACATTCCGCCGGCAACATTATTACTATGACCTATTTACTATTAACTATGAAAAATTTTCCTATTTACAGGGTTTCCGAAAATCGGTATTCTTTTTTCATGGTTGTTCAGTTTTCACAAATTGGCTCAAGGAGATTGGCGATGCCGTTTTGCCGAATGATTGCGGTTTTAATTCTTTTTTGGTGTATTCCCGAAGTTTTTGGGCAGGTTTATCAAACTCCTCCTCCGCCGAATCCTGTTCCGCAACCCTCTTCCGTTCAGCAGCCGATCCGTCAGATGCCGCTCCAAACACCCCCGAAAATGATCCTTCAAAACGGTGTTCCCGTTTACCCGCAATATCCGAACCCAAACCCGAACACCCCCAACCAACCCGTCATACCGGAACGCTCCATGCCGGCAGGTTACGGCTCGCCCTTCCCTACCGGTCAACCCCTGCCCAACAACCCCGTCAAAATCGCAACTACACAAACTTCCGGCTCTGTTTACGGTTTAACACCGCAAAACCCGCCGGTTTCCAACCAACCGCCTACACTCCAGCCGCCGCCCAATCAACCTGCCGGAGTTGCCGGACAACACACTCTTCAACCCGCCCCGCTTAACCCCGCCAACCCGCCGGTTCCCGCCAACACCACACCCGCCGGAACACGCCGCGAATTTGTGGGACGCTCCGAACCGCCAAACCGTATCATCCCCTTCTTTCTCACTCCCCAAGAACAACAGGAACTCGACGAATTTCTCGTCCGTTGGGAAAAATACAGTTTGGGTATCAAACGGTATGATGTTGATTTTAACATGTTCCTCTACGATGACGCAATGATCGGGTCGGTTCCCGGCAAACCCTACAAAACAGCGTTCGGCTATTTCAAATACATCGCCAAACCGTTGCGGTTTGTCTATCACGTCCAAGGCGAATGGGTCGGCAATAAGAAAATTGAACGGGATAACAATAAAAATCCCCATATCTATGCGGAAAAAATTATCATTGACGAGAAAGCGGTTTTCAAATACGAATACGACGCCCAAACCGTTTGGCAAGTAAATGTTCCGCCCGAAATGGTCGGCAAGGGAATTGCCGATAGTCCGTTGCCGTTGATTTTCGGGGCAAAAGCGGAGGATATGAAAAAACGGTTTAGTATGAAGATTGTTACCGACGACCAATCCAAAAATACGCAAATCTGGCTTCGGGCAAAACCGCTTCTAATCGAAGACCAACAAGAGTTCTCGCAAATCGACATACGCTTCGATAAAGAAACGCTCCGTGCAATTGCTTTGAGAAAAGAAGACATCAACGGTAAAGCGTTTACGGCTTATACTCTTCTTTCGCCCAAAGTTAATGATCGGCTTACATCGTTTCTGGAAGATATTAAGAAATGGTTTACGCCGGCGACGCCTGACGGTTGGAAGTTGGTGGTGAACGATTGGGTGTCCGAAATTCAAGCGGCGCAGCAGCCCCAACACTCCGTTTTGCCCGGAACCGCTCCGGCGGTAACTCCGGCAGCAATTGCCCCCGCAATTGCCCCCGTAATTCCCCAACCGCCTTTCGGTAACCAGCCGCTGCCGCCGCCGCTGTTGCCGCTGCCGCCGCCGCAACGAAACGAAATTCCGCTTTACCAGCCCCAATATTAACACTCCGATTAAACCCGAACTCCGAATATGATGCAGAAAACACTTGATATAAAACTGTCGCGGATACTTGCCGACCGGAATTGCAGCGATTTTATTTTAGCCGATGCGAAAGATGCGGATATGGCTTACGGGTTGTCCGCTCCCGGGCAAAGCCCGGAGCATTACGGTCATGAAGCGAGGTTTCGGACGTTGGACGAATACCGCGAACAAATCCGGCAGGTTGTTGCACAAGGGCTTGTGGACATTATGCTGATGAGTGCAAACACGAGCGAAATTCTGACAATCCGCGAACGGATATTCGATCAATCGCCGATTACTCCGGCGATTCGCGCCAACGACACGACGGACATTTGGCTTGCCGGAGCGGAAGGGGTTTACGGACACGAACCCAGCCGGTGGTTTCGGACGGCAACTATTGACCATGCCCTTTGCGGAAAAGCCTGTTGCGAACCCAACGAACGGAAACTCGGTGCCGATTTGGGGTTGTATTCGATTACGTTCAACAATGATTTGGAACATGATCGGGAGGCGTTGCTGGCGTACAAGGAATTTCGGATCGAAGCGGAAATCAAAGGGTTCCGGCATTTTCTGGAAGTATTCAGCCCGAATGTTTCCGGCGGCAACACGCCGCAGGATATTCCGGCGTTTGTCAACAACCATATTGTTCGGACGTTGGCGGGGGTTACGGAAGCGGGCAGACCGGTTTTCCTGAAGATACCGTATTACGGACCGGAGGCAATGGAAGCGCTTGCCCGATATGACAGCCGTTTGGTGGTCGGAATTTTGGGCGGTTCGGCGGGAACAACACTCGACGCTTTTCAGATGCTTGCCGATGCCAAGAAATACGGGGCAAGAGTTGCGTTGTACGGACGCAAAATCAACCATGCCGAACATCAGTTATCGTTTGTCAAATATCTGCGGGCAATTGCCGACAGTCAAACGGAACCGGTTGAAGCCGTCAAAGCGTATCACAATGACCTCAAACAACTCGCTATTACGCCGCGGCGTTCTTTGGAAGACGATTTACGGCGGACGGAAACGGCGGATAGTTACGGCGGGCGTTCTGCGGCGCCGAAGAAAAAGGCAAACGGTAAACAGGCAGCACCGGATTTTTCAAAAATGACTGCCGCCGAAAAAGTCCAATGGAATCTTGACCGTCTCAAACGTGTTTTCGGCTGAACGGGAATTGGGGCGGTTGTCCGTCTAACCCGAAAGAATTTTCGAAAATTTCCCGAAAATTTTCCCGAATATCAAAATACCTGTGGATTTTTTTTGAGAACATGCGAAAATAATAAATGTCTTTCCCACATTCCTCAACTCTTTAACCTTTGGATTCCGACAATGACTTCCATTTATTTCAATCGGTGTTTTGGTCTTAGACGGGCGTTTACATTAGTGGAGCTTCTGATAGTTGTGGTGATTATCAGTATGTTGGCGGCGCTTCTTATTCCGGCGGTCAACTACGCCAGAGAAGCCGCACGCCGCACACAATGTATCAACAACCAAAAAAATCTCGGCATTGCTCTTATCAGTTATGCGAACTCTAATAACGGGTTGCCGGGTTATCTCAATCAATTGGGAAAATATTCCGACGGTACGCCCCGTATTCTTAGTTGGGTGGTTGCAATTATGCCGGAAATTGAAGAGAACAAACGCTATGAATTTTTGACAGCAAATGATGCGAATACCACCACTGCAACTGATCCGGCATATATCAATAGAATGAAAGCGATTGAATCTTCGCCGCCGGTGTTAATTTGTCCTTCCGCGTATCTCCAGCAACGATCCGGCAATCCTATTTTGAGTTATGTTGTTAATTGCGGTCCGGAAGCAAGTTCGGGAGGAGGAATTAACGGTGATGTTGCTCCGACGTTTACACTTTTCAAAGACCGACGCAATTATTGGATCACTTCTGCCAATACATATTTGACCTCTATCAATAAAAAAGTTAAATTGGACGAAATTGTCGATGGAGCAAGCAATACCGTGTTACTCTCAGAAAATGTACAGGCATGGACTTGGTGGAATACTTCCGATGTTTCTTGGCATACTGCCAACAATTGTGATGAATTACCAACTACTGGTACTGGTACTCCTAACACCCGTTTTAAGTCTGCTGTTGCGAGTTTAGGTTTCGTTTGGTCAAATCTACCGCACAGTGGTACTTATTCTTTTTATTCCAAGATCAATACTCCTCTCGGTACTCCTGATGGTGAGCCGTTGGATTCTGCTCCAAC
>JAITQV010000103.1 GCA_031288765.1 Planctomycetaceae bacterium | reverse complement strand
TCCCGGAAAGTCAAATAATCATTAACATCACCGGTTTTTGCCATCCCAAACTGTACAAATTCATGGTTAATTTCTCTATAAAATGAAGCCAAAATGTTGTTATGGTTATCAGTGTTATTAAGGAGTTGTTTGATTATTTGTTGTGTTTCCGGTGTATTTATTTTCCACAATGCTCTCACTAAATACGTACTGAGATGACCTTTATTCATTTCTATTTCAGACACCTCCGGCGAATAAACCGTACGTCTTTTTTGCGGGTTGTTCACAGTTGAGAATACAACATCTTTCGCAAATACTTTACAAAATTCCGAAACTGTTCCATTCGGGTTTTCCGTAAACCAGCGAATCACGTCTTCGACGGTCATTTTCGTCTCGACAATATAACTGTAATCGGCTGCTTCCTCAAGAAAATTGGCAAACGATTTTGTTCCTTGTGAATTCCATTGAATATTTCGTATTAAAAAAACTTTTGACAATTGCGGTAACGGAAGTGAATTAACCCAAAGTGCTAATTCGTTTTCGTCAATATTTCCCCGGCTGATTCGCTCAACAACAATGCTTACAACTGACAGGTTTAATTTCTCACGTTCCTCATTTGAAAGTTTCGGATCGGAAAGTGCGCGAACAACATACTCACGGAAAACCGGTTCCAACAACGGGTTATTCACACGGCTATAGAAATTAATTGGCGAATAACCATCTCTATTACCATTTATAGTACCGTTTATAATACCAATGAAATGTTTTTGATATAAAAATGTTTTGAACAACGGAATTACTCGTTCATTTTGATTTTTCAGAAGTTCCAATCGTCCGCAACAAGATGCGGCATAATACCGTACAAATTCATTAAAGTATTCCGCATTGTGATCTGTTTTCGCAAGGTATAACAGCGGTGCCCAACCGTCCGATTGCCGATAATAATTTGTTTTCCATTGTTCGACAAGCGGTTTCCGAATCGCTTCGCCCATTAACCTGATTGCAGCATCAATCAAAGGTCGTTCTTCATCAGAAACTTGAGAAGAAGAATGTGTGTAATCATTATAAATATGTGATTTTGTGTCTATACTACCAAGCCTAAATGGTTTAGCGTCATGGGGTCCATAGGAACGATTAATGGATTCGTCAACCCAGTTTGCCAGAAGCCGGCGGCATTCTTCTTCCGTCGGCGGATTGGAAAGTCCGTACCTCAACCGTGCAACCGAATCCAACGCCGTTTCAAATATTTTTGCACGCGGATCATCAGGATTTTTGGAACTATATCTTTCGGCTTGACTTTTTAATGTAATGGTTAACGGAGCACCAAGTATTTGCCAGTGTTTCAGAACATGCCGATCCCAATCATTTTTTTCCGACTCCGTAAGTTTCCCAAGAACATCAACCAGTATCCAAGCATGGATTCCGACGGACAAAGATTGTGTTTCATTAAGAATAGGATACCCTGAAATTTTTTCAAACGGTTGGTCAAAACGGTGTTGTGAGTAATTTGTTTTTCTTATTAAAATCCGGTTCTTATTATTTTCCAGCCGCCACCAATAACGGCAGCCGGTTTCATATTTAGTAAGTTGTTTTCTTTGTTCGGCAGACGATAATATTGATTGTTTTTCAAAAGCAATAATTGTTTTCGTTTCTAAAAATCGTTCTTCACGAAAACCGTCCCACGGAAACCAAGTATAAATAGGTGAATCAAAGTAAGATGGCTCAGCATTTCCTCTTGAATAAAAATATTGCTCCGGCGGAGTTGTCCATTCGGGAACTTTCGCAACCAACTCCTCCACACTAATTTTAAACGGCGTTTGACCAAGATAGACTCCATTACAGTAAATATCATTTTTTTGATAATTGCCTTCTCCGCAACAGATGATCCGTTTTTCAGGCGGTACAGAGTTTTCTAAATATCCGAAAATATCTAGTAAAAAGATACAGAACATCATTATTCCGCCAACCAAAACAGGTATCCGCCATTTACCGCTCCAAAAAATCCAGACGGCAAATCCAAACGTGAACAATGTTTCAAAAAGCAAAAAAAACACCGTCAACAGTATCTCTATGAAGGAATTATTTCTCCATAGTTGATCGGATGCATCCACTATTATGTAGTAGATGCCGGAAATTCCGAACATAATGAAGATCGGAAGAAAGAGTGATAAAAGCATCGCTCGAAATACAAATGTTGGACGTTGTGTTCGTTTCATGGTATTGATTGAAAAAGTAAAGGTGAATTTTTATTGGAAACAAAATACGGAATAATCAACTTTCAATTTCCTGATTCTTATAACAATAAATTCCGAACCAGGGAGCAATCAGGATTTGCAACAATGCCGGAACTCCAAAAATCAGGAACAAATATGGTGTAGCAGATATTGGTACCATTTCATAGGGAAATTCCTCTTGGATTATTATCGTTACGACCATTCCGAGAACGGCAACACCGTAAAGGATTAACAAAAGCGTAACCAACCGCCACAACCAAAGTGAAAAACCGTACCGCCGAACCGGAGAACGAAAACGATTGGTGAGCATAAAATAAAGTGTTGTGTGATACGCCAACAGCGAACCGAAACCGTAACACATTAAAACACGTAATTCTTCAAAACGAATCATCGGAAACCAACCATTGGCGAAAAGTCCTTGCTGGACACTTTGACGAATTCCAAACCCGATTATCGCCGCAAGAACAAGTCCGGTTGCTGTGATTGTTCCAAGTCCGAACAACCAACGAACCAGAAAAAAACGTTCCGGCGAATACGAGCGTGAAAATAAAAACGCCCGGACATTGCCGTAATCCGCAAAACTCCGCCACGAAAGGAATATGCCCAATAATACTGCAAGCAATGTAACGATATTATCCATAGACGGCAACGGGTCTTGTCCGAGCAAAACATAACCGGTTAAAATCAAAATAACCGGAACAATATACATTCCCGATTCACGAAATGCCAGTTTCAAAATAATTAAATTCATCGTAATTAAATTAGTTGATAGTTAGTCGTTAATAGTTAATAGTTAATTGTTATTAGTTAATAGTGATAGTTATAGTGAATCGTATTTCGGATTTTAACAGTTACAGTAAAAGACTCCGCTTGCGCCGCTATTAACTAACAATGCTTTCCATGAATAATTCTTCGAGGTTGAAACCTTCGACATCGACCGTAACATTTTCAGGAAGCGTTTGATACAGTTGATTTATTTTTTCATCGGAATAATCGGTTACAACCCATTGGATTCGGTTTTGTTCTTTTACAATACGAAGTGTCTGAAACAGGGTTTGCGGTAAATCACCGATATTTTCGCCGTGCAACGAAATTCGCCGGACGGTTTCTTTAAGCGAATCGAGTTCGCCTTCGAGGATTCGGCGTCCTTGCGACAAAATCGCAACACGGTCAACCGTACGTTCAATATCGCCTAAAATATGCGACGAAAAAAGAATGGTTTTATTTTCGTTGCAGGCGATATTCAGCACTTCGGTAAGAAAATGCCGGCGCGCCAACGTGTCCAGACCGGATGCGGGTTCGTCCATAATCAGCACATCGGGATTCTGACACATCGCCAAAATAATACAAATTGCCCGCCGCTGCCCTTTGGACGATTCTTCGTAACGTTTACTGATTTTCAGGTTAAAAAGATCGAGCAGTTTTTGCAGCAAAATATCGTCCCAATCAGGATAAAGCGGTTTGCAAAATCCGACGGCGTCTTCAATCGACATCCAATGAGGAATTTGCATATTTTCCGAAATGTAGGCGATACGTTTTCGGGCGGCTTCGGTGAACCGCGCCGGATTTTCGCCCAACACACAAATTTCGCCGGAATCCGGTTTTAAATGGGAAATTAACATACGGATGGAAGTTGTTTTTCCAGCTCCGTTGGCACCGAGTAAACCGTAAACAGAACCTTGCGGCACGGCAAAATTCAAATGATCCACTGCAAGTGTTTGTTCTTTATTGTTGCCGAAAGATCGGCAAACATCGTTCATTTCAATGATGTTCATTATTGGGTCTCCTGTTGGAGCGTCTGATATTGTTGGTCAAGAATTTTTGCAATCTCCGAATATTTCAAACCAAACCGTAACCCTTCAACCAAAAACGATAACGCCTGACGGTTTAATTCTTGTTGAATATATTTCGGAGAAAACGGCACAGGTGTATCGGCAACAAAAACTCCAAGTCCGGGACGTTGTGTAACAATTCCTTCTTTGGCTAATTGGGAAAAAATCCGATTTGTTGTGGTTGGATTAATCTGCAGTTCCTTCGCCAAAACACGAATCGACGGCAATTTTTCACCGGCTTTAAGTTTTTTGGTAACAATCAACCGCTTAATTTGCAAAACAGCCTGTTGATAAAGCGGTTGGCTGCTATGATAGTCGAGTTTGATTTTCATAATTCACAATAATTTTTCTTTTGCTGACCGGTTTCGCACGCCACTGTGTGATATGTTACCATACAGTAAAATTTACGTCAATAGGAATAATTTAAAAAAATGAGCCAAACAAAAAATTTCAACGGAATTTCCGGTGAAATTTTATAACCGCCAAATTTACAAAGATTTACGCCCTATTTTGTTGTAGAATGCCGCAACAGAAATATACATTGTTAACATCATTCGACATAGAATTTATCATTTTGCCAGTTTACAGGATTGGTAGTAATATATTGGGAAATGTTTTGATATGATTGTTCATTTCGGATAATATGTTCGTAATAATTGCGTTGCCAAATCGAAGCACCCAATTGTTTGGTAACACCGATTTTGAATCCACGAATAATGGAACCGATTGTTCGGGAAGTTCCATGTGGACGTAGGGGCGAAAAATTTTTCGCCCCTACATTATCATTATTGACACCCAACTCGGACGAAATGATTTTGAGCGAAAAATTTTTCGTCCCTACCAATTCAATAATACCATGAATATGGTTTGGCATAACAACATATTCATGCAATTCCACATTGAGAAAATGTCGTGGAATTTCCAACCAACATTGATTCGTAATTTTTCCGGTATTGTTCAAAATCATTTTGTCGTTTTCGATTTTCCCAAAACAACATACATTGTCCTGGCAACAGATGGTAATAAAATACAATCCTCTCAGCGAATAATTATATCCTTTCAGACGAATACTGCGGCGGTGATGAATGGCTGAATCGTAAGTCATGTTTTAGTTTTCCTCTTGATACTTGTCTTCACGATTCACCGATCAAATCTTTCGGTGTTCCTGTTGCCGTAATAAAGCCGCCGCGGATTCCGGCTTCGGGACCAAGCTCAATAATCCAATCGGCAGACCGTATCAGTGCAGGATTGTGTTCAATCACAATAACAGTGTTGCCTCGTTCAACCAACCCCAACAACACATCCAGCAACCGTTTGACATCGCCGGAATGTAATCCGGTTGTCGGCTCGTCAAGAATATACAATGTCTTTCCCGTTTCGATTTTAGCAAGTTCCGTCGCCAATTTTACACGCTGCGCCTCACCGCCGGAAAGCATTGACGACGATTGACCAAGCGGTAAATATCCCAACCCAACCCGCTGCAAACTCCGCAACACCCGATCAATTTGCGGTATGTTCTCAAAAAACGTAACCGCTTCATCTATCGGCATCTCAAGAACATCAGCAATCGATTTGCCCTTGTATTTGACGGCAAGCGTTTGACGGTTAAAGCGTTGACCGTTACAAACGGGACAAATCGAATAAAAATCGTTCAGAAAATGCATGTCAATTTTTTGTATTCCCTGCCCCTGACATGCCTCACAACGTCCGCCCGAAACATTAAAACTGAAACGATTGACTTTATACCCGCGCCGTTTGGCGTCTTTGGTTGTTGCAAAAATTTTGCGGATTTCGTCGAAAATACCGCTGTAAGTCGCCGGATTACTTCGGTAAGAACGTCCAAGCGGCGATTGATCCGCTTCCGCCAACTTATCAATGTTGTCAACTCCTTGCAATTGTTTGAAGTTGCCTGCCGGTTTTACGTTCGATAAATAATCCCGAACGGCAGGAACCAAAGTTTCGTTGAGCAGCGAACTTTTACCGCTGCCGCTAACTCCCGTAACACAAACCAACGCCCCAAGCGGAAATGAAACCGTAATATTTTTCAAATTGTTCGTGGTAACTTCCCTCAATATAATTTCGTGCGGAAAACTTTTCTTCCGGCGGTTAACCGGAAAATAAAACAGAGATAATGGAAAATCGGATGAATTTGTTTCGGATAAGTTTGTTTCGGAATTTTTATTTTTCGGATAATCACGTTTCCACATTCCCTGTTCTTTTTTCCAAATTGCAACAATATTCCCGCCGAAACGTCCTGCGCCGGGACCGATTTCGATAATTTCGTCCGCTTCACGTATGATTGCTTCATCGTGTTCGACAACAATAATGGTGTTGCCGTTTTTTTGCAACAACCGTATGGCATCGAGCAAACGCTGATTATCGCGGGGATGTAAACCAAGGGACGGTTCATCCAAAACATAGCAGACGCCTGTCAATCCTCCGCCAAGTCCGGTTGCCAGCCGGACACGTTGTAATTCCCCGCCGCTTAATGTATCCGCCGGACGATCAAGAGTCAGATAGTGAAGTCCGATTTTGTTCAGAAATTCGATGCGGGGAATCATTTGTTCCAAAATAGGTTTGGCAATTTCCTGTTTTTCGGACGGAATTTCCAATGTTCCGAAAAAACCAAGCGATTCCTCAACTGTCAATGCACAAAGTTCATGAATCCGTTTGTTTCCAACGGTAACATTCCGCGATTCGGCACGTAACCGGCTTCCCTGACATTCCTCACAAATATTTTCGTTATCATAACCGGTTCCTTCACATTTCGGACAAGCTCCGTAAGGACTATTGAAACTAAATGTTCGGGGTTCCGGTTCGGCAAAATCAATATGACATTTCGGGCAGGCAAAAAGCGTACAGAATGGAATATCTTTCCAAATACTTTTTGTGGAACCGTCGGGATTGTTGATTCGTTCTTTTTCGTACACCGCCAGAACGGTTCCTTCTCCGTGTTTCAGCGCGAGTTGCAATGATTCGTTAAGCCGGTTTTGAACTCCGTCCTTCAAGACAATCCGGTCAATTACCGTTTCGATTTGGCAATATTGATTCGTAAGGTTTTGGAGAATTTGTTCAATATCAAACAGTTGCCCGTCAACCCGCACCCGAACAAAACCGGCTTTCGCAATTTTCCGAAAAACTTCCTGAAATTCCGTCTTTTGCGGATGTTCACCTTTTTGACCGCACTCAACCGGAGCAAGAAGCATGAGACGTATTCCGTCGGGCAACGCCATAATTTCTTCAAATATCTGTTGCGGTGATTGTTGCCGGATAGGTCTGCCGCAACGGAAACAATGAGGAAGACCGCAACGTGCGTAGAGCAGCCGCAAATAATCGTACACTTCCGTCAGCGTGGCAACCGTACTGCGCGGATTACGGATTCGTCCGCGTTGATCGATTGCGACCGTCGGCTGCAGCCCGCGAATCAAATCAACATTGGGACGTTCCATCCGGCGCAAAAATGTCCGTGCGTGAACAGAAAGTGATTCAATATATTGCCGCTGTCCTTCCGCAAAAATCGTATCAAAAGCAAGCGAACTCTTTCCGCTTCCGCTTGGTCCCGTAACAACAACAAATTTGCCGTGCGGAATATCAAGTGAAATATTTTTCAGATTATGGACTCTTGCCCCTTCAATGTGAATAAACTTGTTCAATAGAGTACACGAACCGCCGTTTAATTTTTTTCAATCTCTAAAAATAAATCAATAATTCCGAATCAACCGAATCATCCGTTTGTTGAATTATTCTCTTCATTTTCTTGGGAAAACCGGAGTTAAGTTATCAACCGTTAAATTATCAGTCGAGAGATTCACCGACAATCTTTTTTGCTTCGTTTATTATGTTGTCGAGATGTTCTTTGTTTTTGAACGATTCGGCGTAAATTTTGTAGATATTTTCTGTTCCGGAAGGTCTTGCGGCAAACCAGCCGTCCGCCGAAACAACTTTCAAACCGCCGATTGATGCTCCGTTGCCCGGAGCGCGGGTCAGTTTGGCAATAATCGTATCACCCGCCAACATTTTAACCGAAACTTTTTCCGGTGTTAATTTTGTAAACGCGGATTTTTGTTCCGGTGTAATTCCCTGATCAATCCGGGTATAAAACGATTGACCGAAACGTTTTTCGATTTCCTGATAAATTTGACCGGGATCGTGTTGTGTTTTGGCGAGAATTTCCGCAGCCAAGAGGTTCAAAATAATTCCGTCTTTATCGGTTGACCAGACCCGACCGTTTTTGCGCAGAAAACTTGCTCCGGCGCTTTCTTCGCCGCCGAAACCGATGCTGCCGTTGTACAGACCGTCGGCAAACCATTTGAATCCGACCGGCACTTCAACCAGTTTCAAACGTAAATCCGTTGCCACACGATCAATCATTCCGCTTGAAACCAAAGTTTTTCCGACTCCGGTTCCTTTTGCCCAATTGGGGCGGTTTGTAAAGAGGTATTGAATGGCAACTGCGAGATAATGATTCGGATTCATCAGACCGACCGAAGGAACAACAATACCATGCCGGTCAGTATCCGGGTCATTGGCAAAAGCGATATCGAATTGATCTTTTAACGCAACAAGTCTGCGCATTGCGTACGGGCTGGAACAATCCATACGGATTTTGCCGTCGTGATCCACTGTCATAAATGAAAATGTCGGATCGATTGATTGATTGACAACAGTGATATTGAGGTTATACCGTGCGGCAATTGGTTCCCAGTAGGTACAGCCTGCACCGCCGAGCGGATCAACTCCGATTCGGATTTTTTGTTCGGCAATTGCTTTCAAATCAATAATAGTTTCAAGATCGGCAATATAATCTTTTGAAAAATCAACTGCCTTGACATTGGGCATTGTAACGGCTTTTTCATACGCAATCCTTTTAATACCGTTCAGGTTTGTTTTCAAATAATTATTGGCTTGATTTTGAATTCGGCTGGTTACATTGGTATCGGCAGGACCGCCGTTGGGGCAGTTGTACTTAATTCCGCCGTCGCATGGAGGGTTGTGAGACGGCGTAATAATCACACCGTCCGCAAGAGGAGTTCCGTTTTGGGGTTGGTTTTGGTGATTAAGTTGATGGTTATGTTGACGATTATGTTGTAAAATTGCCCATGAAATTACCGGTGTTGGCGTGAAGCCGTTGTCCGCTTGAAACTCAACATTAACATTATTTGCCGCGAAAACTTCCAGAGCGGTTTTCTGTGCCGGACCGGACAGAAAATGGGTATCCTTACCGAGATACAATTTTCCGGTGTAACCTTGTTCCGAACGGTAATCGCAAACCGCTTGGGCGATTGCCAGAATATGCGATTCCGTAAACGAACCGTCTAAGGAAGTGCCGCGGTGTCCGCTGGTTCCGAACACGACAAGTTGTGCCGGATTTTCCGTATCCGGTTTTTTTTCGTAATAATTTTTTTCAAGATTGTTCGGATTAACAAGAATTGATTTTGGAGCCGGTTTTCCGGCAAGTTCGTGAAGGGACATAACTTTCAAATGATTAAAATGGAGTAGGAAAATTCGAAGCCGGAAACTAAAATTCGGTGATATTTCGGCGGAATTTTTTTGTTATTGTATTCATTTTGTATTCTCAAAAAATAAACTTGTGATCTTATCAATTTACTAATTTTCGTGTGTTCCGTGGTTAATAAAAATAGACAGTTACGCCGCGATGTATTAAAGTAATTGTCTATTTTAATTTTTAATATTGTTTCCGCCTAACCTTATTTTCAACCTTATTCCCGAACAAAACCCGTAATAGCTAATAGTTAATAATGAATAGTTCGCAAGTATACTCTTTACTAAAACTATTAAATAATCCGCTTGTGTCCTCCACTATTAACTATAAACTATTAGACCTTTTCCCTTACCTGCTCAAACATTGAAAACATGGCAAAAACGTCGTATTTTGTAATTATTAAGCCGATTGTTTTTTTGTGGGTTTCACGGTTAAAGCATAATTGTATCTATTC